>NZ_QUGE01000035.1:0-19272 GCF_003478825.1 Peptoclostridium sp. AF21-18 | reverse complement strand
GAAGATTTAAACGTACAAGGTATGATGAAAAACAAGCATTTATCAGAAAAAATAGCTGATTGTTCATTCTATGAAATATATAGGCAATTAAAGTATAAATGTCAAAATAAAGGAATTGAATTTATAGTTGCAGATAGATTTTATCCTTCATCAAAAATTTGTAGTAATTGTGGACATAAGAAAGAAAAATTAAGTTTATCAGAGAGAACTTACAGATGTGAATGTTGTGGAAAAGTTATTGATAGAGATTTTAATGCAAGTTTAAACTTAAAGAATTTAGCTTACAACTAAACTGTAAACTAAATGTGTACCGATACGTTAGTCGGAAATTTAAGCCTTTGGAGAAGTATACAAACTAAAGTATCTATTCTTTGAGTAGTGAAATAGGCTTCGGTGAATTAGGAAATAGAGTTTGTAGTTTTTTATAAGTAATTTATAGAAATTTATGGATTTTATGTAACGGCAATATGAATATAGAACAATTTACAAAAGAGACTCTAAACAGCCTTCAATCAGAATTAAGTAGTGTAATAGAAAGTGTAAGAAAGATAAAATTTAGTGGAAACACTCTATACATAATATCAGATATAGCAAAAGTAAATGATGAAATAAGTCCAGAGATAATAGAAATGATAAAGACTTATATAGTAGCTAAATCAGGAATAAGCTATGGCATAAATATTGTATTTCTAAGTGAAGACGATATAATTGAGTTAGGATTTAGAAAAATAGCTGAAATACAGCTATCAAATAACTATAAAAAAGAAGAACAGCCAGAGGAAGATGATAGTACAATAGAGGTTAAAAGACCTGAGCCTGAAGAGGAAAAACCTAAAGAAAAAGAAGAGTATAAAGAAGAAGCAGATATCAATAGAATAGATGCTATGGATGTTTGGAAGGTAATGCTTGGAAGAATACAGGAGTTAATTAGCCCAGCTGTCTACAAAGCGTTATTCAAGGATAGTAAGCAAATAGACTACCAGATGGGAACAGTTGTTGTACGTGTAGGAGATGTAAGAGTTGTACAGATAATGGAAACTCAGTATCTAAGATTCTTACAGGATGTTTCTGAAGACCTATTTGGAGTGAGATTAGGATTCAAATTTGTTGTAGATGATAAAAAAGAAGATGAAACTCCTAAAAAAGAAGATGAGGAAGTATATCCAGCTAGTATGAATGATTTAAACGACTTCTTTACTTTTTTAAATAGTCTTTATAACAAATAAATTTGAAGAATATAAAAAAGATAAAAATCTAAATACAGTTTACATAAAAATTTAAGGTTAAGTAGAGAAAAAGAGAGTACCAAATTTATCAGCAGAGAAGAGGTATTCTCTTTTTCATTTGAAAAAGAAATATAGTGATTAATATGAAGTTTTTTAGTAGTGTTTTTGAAGGAAATTTAGATGAATGTTCAAATAATCTTCATTGAATAAAAGCTATTAACTGATATAATTAGTATAAGTAGTAAAAAATAAAGTAAGTAATGAATGTGGAAATATATTTATTAAGAAATGGGGCGAATTATATGGAATTTAACTACAATTTACCGGTCAATATAGTATTTGGACGTGGAAAAGTGAACGAACTAGGAAAAGAAACAGCAAAATACGGAAAAAAAGCGCTTATAGTGACAGGTAGATCTAGCTCTAGAAAATCGGGACTTTTAGATAGAGCAGTTGAGCTTTTAGCAAAAGAAGGAATAGAAGGTGCTATATTCAATGAAGTGACACGGAATCCGCTGATATCAACAGTTGAAGAAGGTGCTAGAATAGCGAATGCAGAAAACTGTGACGTTGTAGTTGCTCTTGGTGGAGGAAGTATAATGGATGCTGCTAAGGCAATAGCACTAATGGCTGTAAATGAAGGCGATGTAAGAGAGTATATGTACGGACAGAAATCTTCAGATAAAGCACTTCCATTAATATTAGTTCCTACAACATCTGGAACAGGTAGTGAAGGTAACTGTTATTCTGTATTAACAGATGATAAAAACAATGATAAAAAATCACTTAGAACACCAGCTATATACGGAAAGGTATCTATAGTAGACCCAGAGCTTATGGTAACTATGCCTAAAAGAGTAAAAGCTTCTGTAATATTTGATGCAGCTGCACATGCAATGGAAGCTGCTGTAAGTAAAAAACGTACTCCATTATCAGATGCATATGCACTTTATGCTATGAAACTAATAGCAGATAACGCAGAAAATGCTGTAAATGACGAAGAAATAAATTATGAAGTATGGGAAAAAATAACTTTAGGAAGTATGTTAGCAGGTATGGCTATAGGATGTTCAAGCTGTGCACTTCCTCATGCATTAGAACACCCAGCGAGTGGGCTTAAAAACATAGTTCATGGAGAAGGATTAGCAGCACTTACACCTGCAATAGTTGAAGCATCTTGGGAAAGTGATCCAGAAAGATATGCAGCTATATCAGCTCTTCTAGGAGGAAATAGTGCATTGGATTGTGTGGATAGTATAAGAGGATTCTTAAAAAGAATAGGATTAGATGTAACATTAAATGACTTAGGAATAGAAGAAAGTGACGTAGATTGGATGGTAGAAAACGCATTTAAAGTATCAATAGGAAATATAAACAATCATCCAAAGGAATTCTCTAAAGAAGAAATAAGAGAAATATATATAAAATCTTTATAATAAATAATAATAGAAAGTATAGGGGCTATTGCAATGAATTGCAGTAGTCCTTTTTTGAATTCTAAATAATTTTTAAAGTTTTGAATAAACCACTTGAATATAATTCGATTATGGTGTATGTTAAGGTATATTCAAGTATTTCTTAGTATAATATAATTAAGATAATAGAATCTAATTGATTTGAACATATTTATAAAATCAAATATATTTAATAATTGGATATATGGGAAAAGAGGATAATAATGTTTGGATATGTAAAAATAAATAAAATGGATTTGACATTTAGAGAATACGAGCATTACAAAAGCTATTATTGTGGCCTTTGTAAAACTCTAAAGCGAAATCATGGACAGATATCTCGATTTTCTTTAAACTATGACATAACATTTCTAATAGTACTTTTATCTGCGGTGTACAATCCAGAGTCAAAAGTGAGAGAAGAAGTGTGTATAGCAAATCCTATAAAAAAGAAAAAGGTACAAGTAAATGAAATAACTGAATACGCAGCCGCTATGAATGTTCTTTTAACTCATTTCAAATTAGAGGACAATGTAAAAGATGATGGTGGAATTAAGGATAAATTAGCGTATAATATCTATAAAGGAAGCCTTAAAGAAGCGTATGACAAATACAGAGAAAAGGCTGAATATATAAAAGAATGTCTATCTGAACTTGAAAAATTAGAAAAAGAAGAATCAACAGATTTAGATGATGTTTCAAATACATTCGGAAATCTAATGGGAGAAATATTTGCATACAAGAAAGATGAGTTTGAAGATAGACTTAGAGAAATAGGATTTAACATAGGAAAATATATCTACGTTTTGGATGCATATGAGGATTTGGAAGAAGATATTCAAAAAGGAAGATATAATCCTTTTAAAGGATATGAGCCAAAGAGCGATGAACTAAAGAAAAAAGTAGAGAGAATAATTTCTATGAGTCTTGGAATGCTTGGTAGAAATATAGATATGCTTAAAGTTAAGAGAAATGTCGGTATAATTGAAAATATAATATATTCTGGTGTATACTTAAGATATAAGAACATATTATATGGAGATGGAAAAGATAAAAATGGCGATGTAAGCCATATAAATTAAGCAATAAGATTTATTAAAATATACAAAACTAACGAAAGGAAAGTGAATATTATGTACGGAGAAGCAATGAATAGAAATGTTTATATCGAGGCTAGAAATTTAATCGCAAATAGAAGATTTGCAGACGCATATAGAATGCTTAAAGAAGTAGTTTCAAGTGATAGAAATGCTGAGTGGTTCTTCCTAACTGGAACTGCTGCAATGAAAATGGGTAGATATGAAGAAGGCGAAGATTACATAAAAAGAGCAAGATTTATGGAGCCTGAAAATAAAGAATATGATGAAGCATACAATCAGTTTAGCTCATATAGAAACAACTACGACGATAGAGCAAGATACTACAATGAAAGTAGAAGATACGACTCAAGTGGATGCTGTCCATGTTGCTGCTGTTGCTGTGGAGACGATTGTGCAGATACTTGTTGCCAGTTATGGTGCTTAGACTCATGCTGTGAATGTATGGGTGGAGATTTTATAAGCTGTTGTTAATTTGTTGAAATTTAAAATTGAAATGGAAGTCTTATTATGGAAAATATAAGTAAAAAAATGGCTTTTGGAGGAATATTATTAGCATTAGAGGCAATATTCTTTATGCTGATAAACTTTGTTCCAATGAATACAATTTTCTTTATGGTGCTAGCATCATTTATATCTTCAATAGTTATTATTGAATTTGGAGAAAAGACAGGTACAATTTTTACATTTGCATCTATACTTTTGTCATTTATGATAATAGGAAATAAAGTACAATGGTTTATATATGCGATATCATTTGCACTTTATGGACTTGTAAAATCTCTTATTGAGAGAGGACGATCTAGGGGTACAGAATATTGTATCAAGCTTATATTTGCAAATATTGTGTTTGCTATAATGTACTTTGTTCTGAAGAGTTTCTTGACAGAAGTACAGTACATGTTTGTGCTGTCTATAGGATTAAATGCAACGTTTTTAATTTACGATTTATTCTATAGCCAGTTTATAAGAATGTACGAAAATAAGTTGAGAAAAAATATAAGTAAATACCTAGACTAAAAAAGTGCTGTCATTATGGCAGCACTTTTTATATTTCATATATTAGCTTGTTAATCTGACAAGTCATCATAAGATAGAACCTGAACATCAGGTTTTAGTTTATAAAGTATATCTTTTCTTTCGACGATTATATCTGCTTTTTTCTTCAGCACAGGATCTTCCCTCAACTTAGATAAAAGCTCATTTGTAGGGTTTATCGCAACAGGATGCCCAACTTTTCTAAGCATATTTATATCTCCATTTGTATCGCCATAAGCGAAAGACTCATCTAAATCTATATCGTATTTTTCAATTAGCTCATTTATTGCTTTATTTTTACTTTCAGAATCCCACATAGGAACTAATTTACCAGAGAATTTACCATCCTCCATTATATATTTACTTCCTAAATAATCTGTAACATTATACTTTTCAGCCATCTTTTTAACTAAGAAGTCAGGACTTCCAGATATAAATATTACTATATCACCATTTTTTAAATGTCTTTCAATTTGAGAGCGTGTGTACTTATAAACTCTGTCAGCCTTAGTCTTTATAACCTGGTCTGCTGCAAAATCAATACTTCTCCAATCAACACCAGTCAGCGAATCTACATATAAATTACAAACTTCTAAAAGATAATCGTCGTAATTTCCCTGTCTTTTATCCCAGTTTAAAAAAGTTCCTCTAGCGTGATCAATCCAAGTTTTTTCATCTATAATTTCATATTTTATTAGCTTTTTAAAATGTTCTACCATAAGTGAATCTCTGTACAGAGTTCCGTCAATATCGAAAAATGCTGCTATTTTCTTCATAAGCATTACCCCCAATCTTCTGATATATATTTCTACTAGTATACAGCAAATAATTCAAATAGTACAGAAAAATTTGTGTTAATATATAAATATGTAAATAAGAGAAATAATTTGAGAGGAGATAGATTATGGAATTAAAGTTTAATTTTGCAAAGATAACACAATCAAGACTTATGGGAAGTATGGGAATGATAATAGATAGTACAGATGAAAATGGAGATAATATAAAACAGTATTTCCTTTTAGACTCTGAGGGATTAGGACTTTGTGACTATGTAAAACTAATAAATCCGTCAGAGAAAAAAGCATATATGGAAGAAGAAAGGCTTATGGGTGGGCTTGGATCAGATAGGATAGAAATTTCTGAGGAAGAGGCTAAGTTTTTAATACAGCATTTTGGAAGTAGAAATATAAGATACGGAAAAGAGCTTGCTGGAGAAGTTGAGGACTATATAGATATAATCAACGATTTTAAAAGCGATTTAAATATATACGACTTATACCCTAAGATATGTAAAGAGGTAAAGGAAGAGGTAGAGTTTGTAAACTACATGGTTATGAGATTAGTTGCTTGGGATAGAGAAGCACTTACATACTATTCTGAGAGCGAAGAAATAGGAAGTATGCACATAACAAATATAAATGGTGTACTTTTAAAAACAGATGTAACATCAAGAGGAAATGGAAAATATGTTGTTGAAACTATTTATGAGGATAACGACGGATATTATTTCTGCAAAGTTGCACTTAGTATAGAAAAAAATGAAAAAGGATTTAAGTTAAATTCTATGGTTGTTTCTGAGTCTGAGCCTATGTATGATTTTGAGGTGTTTGACGAGATTTCTAAGGAAGAGTTTGTAGATATTTATACTGTTGAAGATGGAGAAGAGTTTGTAGAAAAGTTCTATGAAGATAACCCGTTTGTTCTTAGAAGTGATATGGACGAGGATGCGGTATTCTTTACTAGATTTAATTTTAATAACGACCATGTTAAGAGAATGTCTTATGTTATAAATAATGATATTAAGGCGATTTATTATTATTTAGATGGGATGTTCTTTGTTGGGACTTATTCTGAGAGAGATAGAGATTATATTAATGGTCTGTTGAAGGTGAATTATAAGGGGTTAGAGTATCAGGATTCGATGTTCTTTGAACAGAATGCGCTGTATGATTTTGTTGAGTCTGGAAATGATGATTTCTATGATTTTTTAGATGAGGAATAGGATTGTGTGGTATGTTACAGTTTTTGTAATAGACATATTTTTGTTTTAAAAGTATATTTACAATCAAATAATCTGAAGTTATTGATTGTAGTTTTATATAAAATTAAAATAAATTTATTTAGTATAAAAATAAAAATATGCCAAAATTTTATAAAAGGTAAAAAAAGAAAAAAGTATAGAAAAAAAAGATTATATAATTTAGAATGATAGAAAAAAAATATAACTATTAAATAGAATAGGAAAAAAATAATTATTTTTGGTATCTAGAATAAAGAAATTAATTGATATTTTATTAAGTTATATATTGAAAATGTTTTCTTAAATTAATAAAAAATAAAAAAAGTTAGATTTATTAAATTTAAAAGAAAAAGAAATGAGTTTTTTTAATTATAATAAAAAAATATAGAAAAATTATAATATAGACGAAAGCTATAACATTATAAATTGAAATAGTTTCTATCTATTGGAATAAAGAAAGTTTAACATCTATAATGAATTGGAAGGGAGGTTTGTTATGGATAACTTACAGATTACAAGAGTTTCAAAAGCTTTAGGGCTTGAGAATAAAATTTTAGGGTTAAGATTTTTAGTTCTTGAAAAAGAATATAATGATTCTTTAGCAGAAGAACACGAAGGACTTAGTCTATGTTCACTTGTAAAGCTTGCATGTCGGGGTAAATCAGTAAAATGCAATGCTTCTACAATAGGCTGTGATGATGCAGCATATGCAATGGGATTAAAAGAAGTTCCAGAATATGTATACTCTGGTCGTAAAGAGTATGAAGATAGAAAATATCTAAGTAAATCAATAGCTTTTCAGGTACAGAATGAAAAAAAATATATTCCTCAAAAGATTTATGGTGCAATAATTTCACCACTTGAAGAAATAGAAAATCCAGACCTTGTTATAGTTATTGCAACAGCTAAGGATATGATGAGATTAACTCAGGGATATAGTAGATACTATGGAGTAAATAAAAACTTACTTTCTATAGGTGTCCAGGGGATATGCAGTGAGCTAGTTTCAAAACCATTTATGAATAATGATTTAAATGTCAGTTTATTAAGTAATTGTTGTAGAAAATTAACTGATTTTTCAGCAGGATGCATGGGAGCATCGTTCCCTATTCACCTTGCAGAAAATATATTTAGAGGAATATTAGAAACAGTTAATCTAACAGAAAACAATATTCCTAAAAAGAAAATATTAGAAAGACTTGATTCACCAGATGAATTAGGCTTTGAAATAGTAATGAACTATGATTATGCAATTCAAGCGAGTAAGTATGAAGAGTACTGCGAAGAATGTATAAAAGCATGTTCTAATGATAAGGAGGGTTCTAATGAATAAAGAAACGATTTTAAAAGTTCAGGACTGCCTTGGATTAGAAAGACAAATAGTAGGTGTTAGATTCCTTGTTTATGAAAAAGATTTTGAAAATTCACCAGCAGAAGAATTTAATGGAAAAATAAGACTTTGTGGATTTATAAGCAAAGCTGGTAAAGGTAGAAAATTTAAAGTTACAAAAGAAAACTTTGGATGTTCTGGAGGACCTACTCAGACAGGGATGTCAGTTGTATCAGAAGGGTTTAAATCAGGACAGGTTCACAAATATTCAGGTTTATACTCTGATTTAGCTATAGCTAGAAATATATCAGATAGTCTTATGCGTATTCCACAGAAGATATATGGATTAGAAATAATGCCGTTATCTGAAATGGATGATGCAGATGTAGTAGTTGTAATAGGATTTGCAGAAAGCATAATGAAGTTAGTTCAAGGATATACTTATAGCTATGGTGTACCACAGAATTATATAAGTGTAGGTAATGCAGCAGCTTGTAGTGATATGGTATCAAAACCATTTATGAAAAATGATATAAACCTATCATTTATGTGCTGTGGGGCAAGAACATCTACATTAAGTGATCATGGTGAACTAGGTATGGGTATACCTATGAATAAATTTTACGGAATAGCTGATGGAGTATTGGCTATATACTCAAAATAATTAAAAGAAAAAGGAGAAACATATTATGAAATTTGGGAAAAAACTATTATCTTGCATACTAGTTGGTGCCGTTGTAATGGGATCATTAGTAGGATGTGGAAACAAAGAAGCTAGTGGAGGAGATGAAAAAGCACCAATAAAAGTTGCTACAGCACCAATATTCCCTCCATGTAGTTACAAAGACGATGAAGGAAACTTAGCTGGATTCGAACATGATGTATTTGAAGAAATAGGAAAAAGATGTGGACGTAAAATAGAATGGATAGAAGGAGATAGCCAGGATGCATTATTTGGTGCAGTTGACTCTGGAAAAGCAGATACAATAGCATTCCAGATATCTATAACTGATGAACGTAAAGAAACTTACGACTTCTCAGAAGTATACGGATACAATAAAATATTCTTCGCAGTAAGAGATGACTTTGATTACAAAGATTTAGATGATTTACAGGGTAAAAAAGCTAATGTTCCACCAGTACATTCATTCTACCCAACATTAGAAAAATACAATGAATCATTACCAGAAGATAAAAAAATAATAATAATACCTTCAGATTCAGGAAGTATGTATGAAGCATTAGAACAAGGAAGATATGACGCTTGTCCTATAACAGAAGCTGCTTTCAAAGAAGCAATGTCTAAAAAACCTTACAAAGTTAAAATAGCTGGTGAACCAATAGTATTAGAAGAAAATGCATATCCATTCTCTAAAGATGCAGATCCAGAATTAGTTAAAGATGTAAACGATGCAATAAAATCTATGTTAGAAGATGGAACAATGAAAAAATTATCAGAACAGCACTACAAAATAGACGTAACTGCTAAAAACTAATGGGTGATGTATAGATGAGATTTAATTTTGAATTTTTCTTTTCATGCTTTCCGGCATTAATTGCAAAGATACCATTTACTTTATATCTTGGTGTAATTTCATTTATAGCATCTATGGCGCTTGCAATAGTTCTGCTTATAATGAGAAATTCTAAGATAAGCATATTTAAAGGGTTTGCGACTTTATTTATATCATTCTTTAGATCTACACCATATATTACACAGCTGTTTATTTTCTACTATGGTTTACCACAGTTAATACCATCACTTGTAAATTTATCAGCTGAGGTTTCTTTTGTAATTTCTGTTGCACTAAACTCTTCAGCATTTATAGTTGAGATATTAAGAGGTGGACTTTTAGCTGTAGATAAAGGACAGAGAGAGGCAGCTCTTTCAATAGGTTTAAATAAATTCCAGGTTATGACACAGGTTGTAATTCCTCAGGCATTTGTTAGTATACTTCCATCACTTGGAAATACATTTGTAGGGGCTGTAAAAAATACAGCTATTGCATTTACAATAGGTGTTGTTGAGATTCTTTCTGAATCTAAAATACTTGCAGCTAGAGGATTTAACTACATGGAAGCATATATTGCAGCAGGTATAGTTTATTGGATACTTATCTTAGCGATAGATTTAGTTCAGAATAGACTAGAAAAAAGAGTATGTAAATTCTTATAACATTAGGAGAGTATTATGTTAAAACTTAAAAATATAAAGAAACAATTTGGAGATTTAACAGTCCTAGATGGTATAGATTTAGAACTTAAAAAAGGTGAAGTTGCTGCTATAATAGGACCTTCTGGAACAGGTAAATCTACTCTTTTAAGATGTATAAATTTACTTGAAACTCCAACTGAAGGAACTATAGAAATAGATGGCTTTTCTGTAGATTCTAAGAACTTGTCTCCAAAGGATTGTATAGAGCTTAGAAAGAAAACGGCTATGGTATTTCAGAACTATTCATTATTCAAAAATAAGACTGTTTTAGAAAATATTATGATGCCGATGACTCTAGTTCAGAAAAAAGATAAAAAAGTAGCTGAAGAAGAGGCTATGGCTCTTCTAAAAAAAGTAGGGTTAGCAGATAAAAGAGATTATTATCCATCAAGACTATCTGGTGGTCAGCAGCAGAGAATAGGTATAGCTAGAGCTCTAGCTGTTCATCCAGAGATAATATTGTTTGATGAACCTACATCTTCTCTTGACCCAGAACTTGTAAATGAAGTTCTAGAATTAATAAGAGAATTATCAAATGAACATGAATGTACAATGCTTATTGTAACTCATGAGATGAGATTTGCACTTGAAATAGCAAATAAAATTATATTCATGGAAAAAGGTAAGGTTGTAGAGGAAGGTTCTCCAAATGAGTTATTATATAATTCTACAAATGAAAGAACAAGAAGTTACTTTAAACAATTTATAGATAATTAAAAGTGTAATAAGAGGATCAGTGAGAGTACTGGTCCTTTTTTTATTGTAATTAGCGAAATAAAAGTACTTCCCAAAATATATGAATAATTGTTCATATATTTTTATAAAATATATTGCAAAAAAATAATAAGCAGATTATAATGAATATATGAACAGTTATTCATATATTAAAACGTTAAGAAAGGAGAAAACCTATGAAAAATAAAGAAATAGATTGTTGTACAGAAAAAAAGGTGCACGAAGAAGTAGTAGACAAAACAAAAAAAGAGATGCCTGATGAAGAGGTATTAGCAGACTTATCAGACTTATTCAGGGTGTTTGGAGATACAACCAGAGTAAAAATAATATTTGCACTATTCTCTAATGAAATGTGTGTATGTGATATAGCAGAACTTCTTGGAATGACTCAGTCAGCGATATCTCATCAGCTAAGAGTATTAAAAAATGCTCGATTGGTAAAATTTAGAAAAGAAGGAAAAACAGTATTCTATTCATTGGATGATGAACATATAAGTGAAATATTAAAATGTGGATTAGAACACGTAAACGAAACATACAAAAGATAAAAGATATCTACAATCGGTGATTAATGTGGATAAAATAAATAAATTTTAAGACAAGGATGTGAATTAAATTGAGTACTAGAATAGATTTTCTACTAGAAGATTTAAATTGTGCACACTGTGCAGAAAAAATAAATGACAAAGTTTCAAAATTAGACTATGTAGAAAATAGCAATATGAACTTTGTAGCTAAAAAGCTATCTGTATTTATGGAAAATGAAAGCATAACAGAAGCTAATGTGTCTAAAATAGCAAAGATAATTCATGATACAGAAAGTGGGTTAACTGTAAGCTTATTAAAGAACAAAGTACTTGGGGAAATAAGTTTTGATAATAAGGGAAATATAA
This sequence comes from Peptoclostridium sp. AF21-18, assembly GCF_003478825.1. Lineage (NCBI taxonomy): Bacteria > Bacillati > Bacillota > Clostridia > Peptostreptococcales > Peptoclostridiaceae > Peptoclostridium > Peptoclostridium sp. AF21-18. The sequence goes on along the minus strand of NZ_QUGE01000035.1, from coordinate 7,264 downwards.
TTAAGTCAGAGAAAAAAGATGAAATAGATAAAAATAAAGTTATAAGAGTTGATTTTCTATTAAATAATTTAAACTGTGCACATTGTGCGGAAAAGATAAATGATAAAGTTGGAAAATTAGCATATGTAGAAAATAGCAATATGAACTTTGTGGCTAAGAAATTATCTGTATTTGCTAAGGCGGGAGATATTACAAAGCAGCATATGTCTGAGATAGCAAAGATAATTCACGAAACAGAAAGTGGATTAACAGTAAGTTTATTAAAAAATAAAGTTGTTGGAGCTTTAGAGTTTGATAATAAGGGAAATATAGTTGAATCTGGAAATACAACAAGAAGAGGTAGAACAGATTTAAACGTACTATATGCAAATAGAAAAAATAATTCAGATGAACATCATCATAAACATGGAGAAAGTTGTGGATGTGGAGGACACCATTACGAACATGACCACGATCATGGAGAAGAATGTGGATGCGGAGAACACCACCATCACGATCACAAACATGGAGAAGAATGTGGATGCGGAGAACATCATCATGATCACGACCATGGAGAAGAATGTGGATGCGGAGAACACCATCACCACGATCACGACCATGGAGAAGAATGCGGATGTGGAGGACATCACCATGATCACGAACATGAAGAAATTAAACCTAAAAAGGTTGAAAAACCAAAAGAAAAGAAAGAAATAAACAAAGATCTAATAAAAATCATAATAGGAGTATTTGTATACGCATTTGGTATATATGAAATGGCAGTTGGAAATACAGGTACATTTGGTGTGGTTGTATTTTTAGCAGCATATATTTTAATAGGTGGAGATGTACTTTTAAAAGCTGCAAAGAACCTATTTAGAGGTCAGGTAATGGATGAAAACTTCCTAATGTCTATAGCTACAATAGGTGCAATTGCAATAGGTGAACATTCTGAAGCAGTTGGTGTTATGTTATTCTACAAAATAGGTGAATATTTACAGCAGAAAGCAGTTGGTCAGTCAAGAAAATCAATATCTGCTCTTATGGAAATAAAAGCAGAATTTGCAAACTTAGTTCAGGGTGGAAAAATTATACAGGTAGATCCTGAAGAAGTAGAAGTAGGAGATGTAATAGTAGTTAAACCAGGTGAAAAAGTACCACTAGATGGAATTGTAACAGAAGGTGAAGCAATGCTTGATACTTCTGCAATAACTGGTGAATCTGTACTTAGAAGTGTAAAACCAGGTGAAGAAGTTGTATCAGGAACAATAAATACAAATGCATTAATTTATGTAAGAGTAACTAAAGAATATGGAGAATCTACAGTTGCTAAGATACTTGATATGGTTGAAAATGCAGGAAGTAGAAAATCTCAGACAGAAAACTTTATATCAAGATTCTGTAGATACTACACTCCAATAGTTGTTGGGTTAGCATTAGCAGTTGCATTTATACCACCACTAGTTATTGAAGGTGCTGTGTTTAGAGATTGGTTATACAGAGGATTAATATTCCTAGTAGTTTCATGTCCTTGTGCATTAGTATTATCAATACCTCTAAGTTTCTTTGGTGGAATAGGATCTGCATCTAAAAACGGTATTCTTATAAAGGGAAGTAACTATTTAGAAGCATTAAGAAAAGTAAATACAGTTGTACTTGATAAGACTGGTACTATAACTAAAGGTGTATTTAAAGTTACAGAAATAAATCCTGTTGGAATGTCAGAAGATGAATTATTAAGATTTGCAGCTATTGCAGAAGCAAACTCAAATCATCCAATAGCAAAATCTATAATGGAAAGCTATAATGAAAAATCAAATGAAGAAATAAAATTAAGTGAAATAGATAAATATGAAGAAATAGCAGCACATGGTATAAAAGTTTTATACAATGGTAAAACAATACTTGCAGGAAGTTCTAAACTTTTAGATAGCGAAAGTGTAAAATATGAAAAGATAGATGAAGTTGGAACAACAGTATACGTTGCAGTAGATGGCAAATATGCTGGATGTATAGTAATATCTGATGAAGTTAAAGAAGATAGTAAGAGAGCTATTGCGGAAATGAGAAAAGTTGGTATAACAAATGTTGTAATGCTAACAGGAGATAATGAAGCTGCTGCAGCTAAGATAGCTGAAGAAGTTGGATTAGACAAACATTATTCAGGACTTCTACCTAATCAGAAAGTTGAAATACTTGAAGAAATAGCAAAAGAAAATAGCACAGGAAATACAGCATTTATAGGAGACGGTATAAATGACGCCCCAGTTTTAGCTAGAGCAGACGTTGGGATAGCTATGGGCGGTGTAGGATCTGATGCAGCAATAGAAGCAAGTGATATAGTATTTATGACAGACGAATTATCTAAATTACCTATAGCAAAGAGAATATCTGAAAAAACAAATAAAATTGTTTGGCAGAATATAGTATTTGCAATGGGTGTAAAAGTAATAGTAATGCTTATGAGTACTGGAGGAGTTGCAAATATGTGGGAAGCAATATTTGCAGATGTAGGTGTTGCATTAATAGCAGTACTTAATGCAATGAGGACTTTAAAAGAATAAATTATTTTTATAGAATTGCATAATTTTTTATGTAAATTATAGAAATACAACATGATAAAAATGGTTTAGTAACTTAAAAAATAAAAGTTTAATAAATTAAACATTCTGTAAATAACGTATTCCTAATTTTACTACTGTAAAAAAATTGGTTGTATACATTAAAAAATAAATAAAACAATATTAAAACACACATACTTCCTAAAAATAAAAAGGAAATATGTGTGTTTTTTGAAAATTTCAATAAATTTAGAAAAAATGTTGTAATTACTCAAAATAGATGATATTATTTAAACAGATAGATAAATTGTAATTATAAAATTAATAAAAAATCTATTAGGAACTCTGGAGAGTCTCCAAAAAAGGGGCGCCGAAGGTGTACGCAAACTAAGTTTGCAAATCTCTCAGGCAAAAGGACAGAGCAGTAAGGCAGATTAAATCTTTAAGGTCTGTTTGCAAATGTTCTACTCTTATTTTTGGAGCTGATATATCAGCTCTATTTTTATTTCCAAAAAAATAAAAGAAAAGGAGAGTAAAAACATGGAATTATTTTTAGACAATCTATTAGAAGTAGTAGTAGCCGTAAACGGATTCTTATGGAATTTCTTACTACTATTCATCTTATGTGGAGTTGGGATATACTACACATTCAAACTAAAATTTATACAGGTTAGAAAATTTGGAGAGGGCTTCAGATTAGTGTTCGGTAACCTAAAATTAAACGGTGAAAAGAAAGAACACGGTGAGATGACACCTTTCCAGTCATTAGCAACAGCTATAGCGGCTCAGGTTGGTACAGGTAACTTAACTGGTGCAGCTACAGCACTTCTTTCTGGTGGACCAGGGGCTATATTCTGGATGTGGCTTAGTGCATTCTTTGGAATGGCTACAATTTATTCAGAAGCAACTCTTGCTCAGAAATATAAAACAGTTGTAGATGGCGAAGTAACAGGAGGACCTGTATACTATATCAGAGCTGCATTTACAGGAAAATTTGGTAAAGTCTTAGCAGCGACATTCTCAGTATTAATAATATTAGCACTTGGATTTATGGGTAATATGGTTCAGTCAAACTCAATAGGTGCAGCATTCTCAGAAGTTTTCGCAAGTAGAAATATAAATATACCGCCTATAACAGTTGGATTATTAATAGCTGTAGTAGCAGGATTTGTATTTATAGGTGGAACACAGAGATTAGCATCAGTTGTTGAAAAAATAGTACCTATAATGGCATTTGTATATATAATAGGAAGTTTAGCTTTAATAGGAATGAATATATCAGAAGTTCCTGAAGCTTTTAAAATGATAATAGTTGGAGCATTCAATCCAAAGGCAGTACTTGGTGGTGCAGTTGGTATATCTATAAAAGAAGCTATACGTTACGGTGTAGCAAGAGGATTATTCTCTAATGAAGCTGGTATGGGTTCTACACCTCATGCACATGCAAGAGCAGCAGCTAAAAACCCTCATGAACAGGGATTAACAGCTATGGTCAGTGTATTTATAGATACTTTTATAATCCTAAACTTAACAGCATTCTCTATATTAACTAGTGGTGTTTTAGATTCAGGAAAAGAAGGTATAGCACTTACTCAGACAGCTTTCGTAAATACTTTTGGTAGTGGTGGAGATATATTTATAGCAGTATGTTTATTATTCTTTGCATTCTCTACTATACTTGGATGGCATTTCTTTGGACGGATAAACGTAAAATACTTATTCGGACAGAAAGCAGTAAAAATATATTCTTTAATAGTTATATTATTTATAATAGTTGGATCTACATTAAAAGTTGAATTAGTTTGGCAGTTAGCTGACTGTTTCAATGGTCTGATGGTTATACCAAATGCTATAGCATTATTTGCACTTAGTGGAGTAGTAATGGGTATATATAAGAAATATGTAAATGGCGATTCAAATAAAGATGAAAAATAGCATATAAACTTATATTTGCTTAAACATAAAATTATAAGTATAAAATTAATCGATTAAAATAATAGGAAAATCGGAATATATTAAGTGAGTTTGTAGTATTGATTTTGGTGGTGCGAAATCAATATGAAATATAAAGTTAAGATTTAAGATTCAAAAAAGAAAACAATGAAAAAGAGGAGGTCGTTTGAAACGAGCTCCTCTTTTTATCTTAATTTATCCTTCTGAGCCAAATATAGCACATAATTTTTTACCTAAAGTATCACAACATAGTCCTAAGATTATTCCAGCTGCTATAGATGGTATTATCATAAAATCGCCACCAGCTGCAAATGTAGAGAATGATCCCATGAATGCTCCTGGAACGAATGATATTATACCTATTTTTCCGCCTGCACACATAAGGAATGTAGTTACAAATGTAAATACAAGACCTATCTGAGCAAAGTCTATTTGATTTCCTAAATGAACAGATATTAATGCATAAGCTACACCACTTCCAACACAAGCAAAAGTAAGAGGAAGTGCAGAAACACCTTTTTTAGGACCAGCAAAGTAAGCTGTACATCCTGCAAAACCAGCCCAACCTAAAAGACCTGTTGCATTTGCAATAACCATCCAAATAGTACAAAGAAGAGCTGTTGCAAAAGCTGATAGAGTATTATTAGATAATTTTTTTGACATATATTTCTCCTTATAAAAAATAGTTGATACATCTTTCAGACATATCAACTAATTATATCAATGAATAGTATAAAATATCAATAAAATAATTTATAAAACATAGAAGAATACACATAGGAAGTGGCATAGACTTCCAAGGATTATAAATATATGGAAAATTTCGTGGAAACCGAAATGTTTAAATTCTAAAAACTTTGGCTTAATAGCGTATATTACAGCACCTATTGTGTAGAAAAGTCCTCCTCCAACAAGTAGCATAAGTCCACTAAATGAAAGTGCATGGTAAAGAGGTACTATAAGTGCTACAGAAACCCAACCCATCGCAATGTATATAATTGTAGAAATCCAACGAGGGCATTTAAACCAAATTAATTTAAAACATACACCTGCTATAGCTGCAATGCTGACTATTGCAAATAAAGCATATCCTCCACTGCCTTTTAATGAAATCATACAAAATGGTGCATATGAACCAGCTATTAATACGAATATCATAGAATGATCTATTTTTCTCAGCCAAGCGATAACTTTATCTGAAGAAATAACCAAATGATACACAGTAGAAGCTGTATATAAAAGAATCATACTTATTCCAAAAATTATCACAGAGGCTATAGCTAATGGAGTAGGCATTACGATAGATGTTTTAATAACTAATGCTAGAAGTCCAATAAAGGACAAAATAGCACCAAATAAGTGAGTGAATCCATTGCCAGGTTCTCTTACATAATTGAAACTCAAAACAATTCCTCCTTTTCAAAACGGATATAATTTATTCCGTTGAATATTTAGATTGATTAGGATTATTTTATTATACAATAAACATCCAAGTATATAGTATTATACTACATATTTTGATGTTAATGGTTTAAATTTGTGTATAATTATAGTGAATGATATAGTAAAATTTGATTGTTGCTGTAATAAATATAAAAATTATGAGAATGTCTATCTATAAGTGGGTAAAATATTTTAAAGAATATATAATTTTAATGTATATTTTTAAATGAAAATAAAAGATATGTAAGGAGAAAAAATATGAATAAAAAATTATTGAGCGTTATACTTTCTTCGGCAATAGTAGCAGGAACTTTAGTTGGATGTAGTGGAAAATCAGTAAGTTCAGATTCTAAAAAAATGACAGTTGGAGCTTTAGAAAGTGTTAATATAATGCAGCCATAAAGGCAGCAGAAAATGGAGAAGATATAAAAGTTATAGCAGGGATGTCTAATGGAGGATCTGCATTAGTTGTTAAAAAAGATAGTGGAATAGAAAGTATAGAAGATTTAAAAGGAAAAACTATAGGATATTTTCCTGAAAGTATTGAATATGTTAAGCTAGCGAATGAATTAAAAGAAAAAGGAATAGATATCAAGAAGGACGTTAAATTTAAAGAAATGGATTTGGAATCTATGATTAAGGAGCTTAGTGGTGGAAATATAGATGCATTTTGTGGAGAAGAGCCATATGTTTCGATAGCATTAGAAGATGGATTTGGAAAAGTAATTGATTATAAGTCAGATGAGATAGTTTCTTTAAATACAGCAATAATTGCAACAGAAGAAAATATAAAGGATAATCCTGAAAAAATGCGGGAACTTATGGATAAACATGTTAAGTCAACTAATCATCTTATGATGAGCAAAGAAGATAGAATAAATAAGGCAGCAGAATTTGGAATAGATAAGAAATATTTAGAAAAGTCTATTGATAATATAGAACTTTCTACAGATATTTCTCCAGAAATGATAGAAGAAGTTAAAAAGTTAGCTGAAGAAATGAAAGAAATAGGGATGATAGATAATATACCCAATATAGAAAATATGTTTGACTTGAGTATGTTAGAAAATAGTATGATGAAAAGATAATGTATAGAATGTATAAAGGATTAAATTATTTTTTATTAATTTAATCCTCTTTTATGAAGTATTATATTAATTTTAAAAAATATTATGCCAATGAAAAGGTGTATATTTCTAGCTTTTATTAGTATAGAATAAAAAATAAGTAAAAAAGTTTTAAAAAAGTGTTGACGATAAAAATAAAAGATGATAATATAATACTTGTCCTTGAGAGAGGGCAAGAAAATAAAAAATAAAACGAAAGTT
>NZ_QUGE01000034.1:0-19437 GCF_003478825.1 Peptoclostridium sp. AF21-18 | reverse complement strand
TCAAGGACAAGTATTATAATATCAGCTTTTACATTTAACGTCAACACTTTTTTAATACTTTTTTTATATTTTTTTAAATTATTTATTTTCTACTTAAAAACTTTCATTTTTCCAATATGATATTTCGTTCATATTACTTGTAATTTTTCAATTATTGTATTAGATTTAATATTGAATTAATGAATAAAAATATTTTTAGACAAATAAAATGTCTATTTGTTAATCAGCAAATACTTTTATAAAATTAATCTATTTGTTGAAATTAGGAGGATTTTATGAAAAAAGTACTTATTATGTCAGCTTCTACAGGTGGTGGACATAACCGCGCTGCTAAAGCAATTCAAGAAGAACTTGAATTAAAAAATATAAATGGTGAACCAATTGAATGTAAAATAATAGATAGTTTAAAGTTAATAAACAGCTTTACTGATAAGTTAATTTCTAGAGGCTACGAAAAATCTGCAATGTATACTCCAGAAGCATATGGGAGCATATACAGACTTTCAGATACAGAGCTAGTTTCAAAAAACGAATACAAGGATAACCCTCTAACATCTTTATTAGCTAGAAAATTAAAAACTTTAATAAAAACTGAAGAACCTAACCTAATTATAGGGACACATCCATTCCCTATGATTGCATTGTGTAAGCTAAAAAAAATATCGAACGATAAAAAACTAACAGAAAACTCCCCTACTGAAATAGAAGAACTTTCTAGCTACTTCCATTGGTCTGAAGATCCTGTAGAAATACCACCATTAATTTCTATACTTACAGATTACACAGTTCATTCAACACATATACAAAACGAAATAGACTACTATATAGTAGGACATGAATATGTAAAAGAACTTTTGGTATCTGAAGGGGAAGAACCAGAAAAAATAAAACCATATGGAATACCAGTAGAAAAATCTTTCTTACTTCATAGAGATAAAGAAACTATCTTAAATGAATTAAACCTAAATCCTGAAAAGAAGACAATAGTCTTAATGGGTGGTAGCTTTGGAGCAGGAAACATAAAAGAAACACTAGACGAACTTTTAGAAATAAACAGAGATTTCCAAATTTTAGTGATAACTGGAAGAAACAAAGCCTTAAAAGAAAAAATTGATAGAAGATTAGCCACAACAGAACACAACAAAAACGTACAAGTTCTTGGATTCACAGATAAAATGAACGACATATTATATGCTGCAGACTTAATAGTCACAAAACCTGGTGGACTAACAACTACAGAAACATTACTTAAAGGAATTCCTATGATAGTACCTTATTACATACCTGGACAAGAGGAAGAAAACCTAGACTTCCTTTCAAACTGTGGCGCTGTAATAAGAGTAACAAAAAAATACACACTTCCAGTACTAGTAAAAGTATTACTAGACTATCCTGAAAGAGTTGAGCTTCTAAAGAAAAATATCGAATCTATAAAAAAAGTAAACTCTGCTCAAAATATAGCTAACCTATCTCAGGAAATAATGGAAAACGAAGAAGCAATAAAAGAACAGAATAACTAAAAAAAAGGGACTGAAATCTTAATAGATAACAGTCCCTTTCTTAATATCTAACACTATTCAAATTTAAAACTATTTATTTTCAGGTTCATAATAATCCTCTTCATAATCATACTGATAATTCTTAGCATTATTTCTAAAAGAACCCTCAACATTCTTATACTTCTTCTTAGAAGATGCCTTCTGCTTTGGTTTATTAACTCTCTTCTTAGTAATAATATCCATAGCTAAACCTTCATCAAAATCGTATTCTTTTCCGATATTCATTATATCTCTCTTCTTCCTTCAAGTGCCTTTGAAATTGTGACCTCATCAGCATACTCTAAATCCCCACCTACTGGTAGCCCATGTGCAATTCTAGTAACCTTAATCCCCATCGGCTTAACAAGTCTAGCAATATACATAGCTGTAGCTTCACCCTCAACAGTTGGATTTGTAGCCATAATAATCTCCTTAACATCCTGATTAGAAAGTCTAACCAAAAGTTCCTTAATCTTAATCATATCTGGCCCTACTCCATCCATAGGCGAAATAACCCCGTGAAGAACATGATAAAGACCATTATAATCCTTAGTTCTCTCCATAGCTGCTACATCTCTTGGATCCTCAACAACACAAATAACACTTTTATCTCTATTTTTATTTGAACACATACTGCATGGATCTGTATCTGTTATATTACAACAAATCGAGCAGTATCTAATCTCTCTCTTTGCATCGACAATAGCCTTTGCCAATGCTTCAACATCATTATTATTCATATTAACAACATGAAAAGCTAATCTCTGAGCTGTCTTTCTTCCAACTCCAGGTAATTTTGAAAATTCCTCTATTAATCTAGTAATCGGTTCTGTATATACCTGCATCATATCACCTAGAATAATCCTGGTATATTCATTCCACCTGTAAGTTTGTTCATCTGATTAGCCTGAAGATTATCTATATTTCTAAGAGCCTCATTAACAGCACTTAAAACTAAATCCTCTAACATTTCAACATCATCTGGATCTACAACTTCTTCTTTTATACTTATAGAAACTAGTTCTTTCTTACCGTTTACCTTAACAGTAACAGCTCCTCCACCAACTGATGCTTCCACTTCTTTTTCTTCTAACTCTTTCTGAGCTTTTGCCATATCTTCCTGCATTTTCTGAGCCTGTTTTAACATTTTATTCATGTTCATTCCGCCCATACCAGGCATTCCACCTGGGAATCCTTTTTTAGCCATTCCAAATTCCTCCTCTAATTAAAAATTATTTATTCTATTTATTATATTCTTTGTAAGCTGATTATATCAGCAGTACTAATTCAGTCATAATTTATTTTATTACTTATTCATATTTTAAGCAATAATAATAAATTTTATTCTTCGTCCATACTATCTCTTACCTCAATAAGCTCTGGATCTACAACCTGTTTTAGTAGCTCCTCTCCCTTATCCTCTTCTTTTTCAATATCCATATTTATCATATCAGCTTCAGATTCCAAAATAACCTTAACTGAAAAATTCTTATGAACAATATCCTTAACAACACTTTCTATGTACTCTGAATTTCCATGGTCACTCAAACTCTTCTTAGCAAAAGCAAATTTTTCGCCAAAAATTATATACAGCACACCATTGTGTTCTTTAAGACTTTTCTTTTCAAGAAGCATCGCTCTAACAGGCATCTTTCTATCCTGTTTCATCTTATCAAGAATCTTATCCCAAAGCCGCTCTATCTTTTTAAGGTCCTCGCTCTTCATCTCTTCGTATTTCTTTGATTTCTTAGAGCTAGACTTATCTTTAGTTGCTTTAGTCTTTTTAGATTTAGATATTTCTTCTACATCTTCTTCAGAATCCATATCTGCTTCATCTAAAAATTCAGTCTTTCTTGCAGAAACTGTTATATTGCCACTCTCTATAACCTTTTCTAAATATTTTACCCTCTCTTCAAGAGCTTCCTTATTTGTATCATAAGTAGGCTTAATAGTCTTGATAATACCTACTTCAAAAATTGTTCTCTTATCAGTAGCGTATTTTAAATTATTCTGAATCTCAGATAAAATATTTATAATTCTTATGACATTATCAATATCTGTATTTTCTATGCTTTTTTTCATTCTATCAAACTCATCATCTGAAACAGATATAATTTCTTTAGCACTATCTCCAGCAGCTAAACATATCATAAGATTTCTCATATGCTCAAGTAGCTCAGACGATAAAATCTCTATATCCTTGCCACTAGAAATAAAAGAATCTATCTTTTTAAGTGCAGCTGCTACATTGTGAGTTATAATATCATCTGCCAAACCAAATATCTCATCTATATTTACTATACCTAGAATTTCAACAACATCTTCGTATCTTAAATACTTATCACCAAACAGAATACATCTATCCAAAATACTAAGCGCATCCCTAAGTGCTCCTTGAGAGTTTCTAGCTATAACAGAAAGTGCGTCTTCCTCGACTTCTACTCCCTCTTTAGAGCATATGTATCTCATTCTTTCTTTCATCTCTTCTACAGTAATTCTCTTAAAATCAAATCTCTGACATCTAGAAAGAACTGTAGGAATCATCTTATTTGGTTCTGTAGTTGCAAATATAAACACTACATACTCTGGTGGCTCTTCAATTGTCTTTAAAAGCGCATTACTCGCACCTTTTGAAAGCATATGAGCCTCATCTATAATATATACCTTGTATTTAGAATTTGCTGGAGTATATTTTACACTCTCCCTAATCTCTCTAACATCATCGACACTATTATTTGACGCTGCATCTATCTCAAAAATATCTACAGTACTATCATTTAATATCGACTTACAAGATTCACACTCGTTACATGGCTCCCCGTCTTTAGGATTTAAACAGTTTACAGCCCTAGCAAAAATCTTTGCAGCCGTAGTTTTACCTGTACCTCTTGTCCCACTGAACATATACGCATGTGCGATATTTCCTGACATAATTTCATTTTTCAAAGTTCTTATAATATGTTCCTGTCCTACAACATCAGAAAACTTTTGAGGTCTATATTCTCTGTACAATGCCTTGTGCATATACCACACCCCTTTATAATAAATTATTGTTTAATCAAAATATCATTAATTCTTCTAAAGTAATCAATTCTTATTATTTATAATATAAGAATAAAAAAAATCCCTTCATTAATATAATAAGGGATTTGTGCTATTAAAAAAATAAGCTGTACACCATCTATCGTCTTTTCCTCAAAGCCGTTGCCCTATTACTCAGCTCAGCCAAGGCATCCCTGAGTCACACAGAAGGGATTGCTTACCGCTGCTTCCTTCCAGATCTGACGGGATTCACAAGCTTCCATTGCTCAGGACCTGAGCGTCAACACCAAGTAAATAAAGACTGCACTTCAATTACAAATCCTCCAGATGGAGTTCAACCCTGCTATAGCGGATTGCAGGTTACAGGGTGCCGCTACCTCCCCATCTAGTACAGCAAAATTATAACCGTATTTAATTTTTTAACGACACTTTTTATTAAAAATGTCATTGTGAATTACTATACTATGATATCACAAACAAATACTTTCATCAAGGAAAAATAAAAAAAGTTGTTCTTGTCACAATCTCAAATTTTTAATTTGCACAATATTAGTTATAATTTATATTCCTTTTGACAACGTTACTTTGCTCCTTCATATTGTTATTGAATAATTATGGTGCTAAAATATTATTTGGATAGTATCTATATTATAGAACTGTACCTATTTTTAAGCATTAAAAATATTTCTGAAAATCGGGATTAGGATCACACTAGTTTTGGAGGTGATACCATTATGTCCATAGGATTTATCGGACCAGGAAAAGTAGGTGTTTCACTTGCTAGGTATTTTAAAAATAAAAACATTGTTATCTCTGGTTTTTACGGTCGTAATCCAGAATCACTAAAAGAAGCTGCTAGTCTAACAGACTCAAAAGTTTTTTTAGACTTAGAAGATTTAATCGATAAAAGTAATATTATAATAATTACCACTCCCGACGACATAATTTCAGAAATAAGTAATCAAATCTCAAAATACAATCTGACTGGAAAATCAGTTTGCCATACAAGTGGCTCTATTCCATCAGATGTTCTTTCTAGTGCAGAAAATTCAGGTGCATCAATCTATTCTATACATCCAATGTTTGCATTTTCTAATAAATTCACAGACTTAGAACAACTAAATAACGTGTATTTCTCTATAGAAGGTAAAAATATATCTAAAGACTCTGAAGTTATAAAACTCATGGATTCTTTAGGCAATAAATACTTCACTAGAGGATCAGATTCATCTGCTAAGTACCATTTAGCAAGTGTAGTGGTTTCTAATCTAGCTTTATCGCTATTTAATATAGGAACTGGATATTTAACAGAATTAGGACTTTCTGAAGATGAAGCCTTTGAGGCTCTCTATCCTCTTATTACAGGAAATATAAACAATATAAAAGAAAAAGGATATAGACTTTCCTTGACAGGACCTGTTGCTAGAGGTGATGTATCTCCTGTAGAAAAACATCTATCTGTATTAAAGGATAGTGATATCGAAATATATAAAAATCTTTCTATGAATTTATTAAAACTTAAAGCTGAAAGAGAATTTTGTGAGAACAAAGACTCTCTTGAAAAGCTTGTACAATCATCGAAAAAATATAGCGAACTTTTAAAATTACTCGGAGGAATAGAATAATGAAAAACACTGTATTATCATTCAAAGAAGCAAAAGAAGAAGGTAAAAAATTAAGTATGTTAACTGCATACGATTATTCAATGGCTAAAATAATAGATAGCTGTGGAATAAACGGAATATTAGTTGGTGACTCTCTTGGTATGGTTATCAAAGGAGATGAAGATACTCTTGGAGTTACTGTTGAAGACATAATATACCACACTAGAGCAGTTAAAAAAGGTGCTAAAAACGCATTAATAGTTGGAGATATGCCATTCCTTTCTTACCATGTATCTATAGAAGATGCTGTAAGAAACGCAGGAAGAATAGTTAAAGAAGGTGGCGCACACGCAGTTAAACTTGAAGGTGGCGCAACAGTAGCTAAACAGGTTAAAGCAATAGTAGACGCTCAGATACCAGTTATGGGACATTTAGGACTTACTCCTCAGTCTGTAAACGCATTTGGTGGATTTAAAGTTCAGGGAAAAACTGAAGAAGCAGCTAGAAAATTAATAGAAGATGCTAAACTTCTTGAAGAAGCTGGAGCTTTCTCAATAGTACTTGAAGGTGTTCCTGCTGCAATAGCAAAATTAATAACTGAAGCTGTTTCAATACCTACTATAGGAATCGGTGCTGGTGTTGATTGTGACGGGCAGATACTTGTTTATCAGGATATGCTTGGAATGTTTGACGACTTTGTTCCAAAATTCGTTAAACAGTATGCAAATACTGGTAAAGTAATGAGAGATGCTATATGTGAATATATAGAAGAAGTTGAAAACTGCTCATTCCCAGAACAGAAACATACTTTTAAAATAGATGAAGAAGAACTTAAAAAACTTTATTAATCAGATAAAAAATAAAATTACAACTTTATAAAAATTAGATTGGAGAATTAAGATGTTAGTACATACAATAAAAGAAGTTAGAGAACAGGTTAAAGCTTGGAAAAAAGAAGGACTTACTGTAGGATACGTACCTACTATGGGATATCTTCACGAAGGACATAGATCATTAATAGAAAAAGCTGTTTCAGAAAATGATAGAGTAGTTGTCAGTGTATTCGTAAACCCAACTCAGTTCGGACCAAATGAAGATTACGAAGATTATCCAAGAGATATACAGAAAGACTACGCTCTTTGTACAGATGCTGGAGCTAATTTAGTTTTCAATCCAGAACCAGAAGAAATGTACTTCCCTGATAAATGCACAACTGTAAATGTTGAAGGATTATCAAAAGGTTTATGTGGAGCTAAAAGACCAGTTCATTTCGGTGGTGTTTGCTTAGTTGTTTCTAAGTTCTTAAATATAGTTACTCCTGATAGAGCATATTTCGGTGAAAAAGATGCTCAGCAGTTAGCTATAATAAAAAGAATGGTTAGAGATTTAAGCATGGATGTTGAAATAGTAGGATGCCCAATAGTTAGAGAAGCTGATGGTCTTGCTAAGAGCTCAAGAAATACTTATCTTTCTGCTGAAGAAAGAGTAGCTGCTCTTGTACTTAATAGAAGCCTTACAAAAGCTAAAGCTGCTATGGAAGATGGTTTAAGATGCGTAAGTGAAATAAGAGACCTTATAGAAAGCGAAATAAAAGAAGAACCTCTAGCTAAAGCTGATTATATAGAAATAGTTGATAGCGAAACTCTTCAGCCTGTAGAATCTGTTGAAAGAGATGTTTTAGTTGCTATAGCTGTTTATATAGGTAAAACTAGACTTATAGATAATTTCACTTTTAGATTAGCTTAATTGATAGATAAATTTTAGCTATCTCAATTTTGTTTGTTATATATTTTTTTTATAATTATTTTTAGTTTTTTAGACGAGGATTATTTATTGTTGAAATTTCAATATTTTCCTCGTTTTTTATTTGTCCGTAAACAATTCTGATATTTTGTTTACATTTCCCTTTTTTATATGTTATAATGTACTAGTATTATTTTATACAACTCTTTTTTATTTCTTTTCTCAAAGCTCCGGGAATTCCACACATTTTTTTCCTGGGGCTTTATTATTTTTTGAAAATGTAAATTTAATAGATAATATAAATGAAAAAGGTGCTACATTTTGTAACACCCTTCTTTATTTTAATCTTTATATTAGTTTTATAGCATCTTTCTTTTTATCGTATTTATACATTTTGCCATTCTTCTTATTTACAAGATAGTAACTTCTATTATCAAAATTATCGTCCACTCCCCAATATGCTTCGTAATCTACAACCTTATATAATCCAAATGGATAATAATTTTTTTCAAAATCTTTTATATGTTTGCTATTCCGCATAGGTGTTATAGGATACTCTTCTCTTCCAAAAATATAATCATATTTTTTAACTTTAGTTTTTTTATGTAAAGTATCTAAGTATTTATCTGTTCCATATCTAGCATGTATTGCTAAATTTGATAATGTCATACTCCTTTTATCATCTGGAAAATAGTTAGATGTAAATCTTCTTCCTATAAACATTCCTTTATAGCTATTTTCTGTAATTAATACTGGTTGATCATATCCATAATTAGATGCCATAATAGCTATACCTAATCTTTCATTAATTCCATCTACAGGACAAATAAAAGTTTCTTTGAAATGTTTTATTATAGCTTCATTAGTTCTAAACCTATCTTTTCCAGCAAGTCTTTTTGCATTTAAATTTTTTACCAATGAATCTGATAACACAGCAGTTCCACCTATAGCATATACTTTTTTTCCTTTAGTATCGTAATTCAATGTTTTTCCATTCTTAGAAAGTATTATCGGCATTTTTCTATTTCTAGATTGAAAAGCTATATTTACAGCATCTGCATCTCCCTTATATGCTCTTGCAACAGCATATTCTTCAACTTCTGTAAGTTCATTTATCTCATCAGCTATTTTAAAACTTGTTTCAACCCTATCTTTTCCTTCTAGTCTTTTACAATTATATCCTAAATCTTCTAATTCAGTTTTAAATTTATCAGATATTACTTTTGTTCCACCTATTATATACGCATTTTTTATATTTTCTTTTCCATTTTTTATAGAATCATCAAGCTTTTTAGCAGATAAAATATCCTCATTAATTGGCATAAATAAACCATTTGTTGCACCGACTAAACCACTAGCGCATAATCCATCCGATGTTAAAGAATTTTCATTTACTATTATAAGTGAATTGTATTCTACGTTATAATCATTTGCAGCCTCTTCTTTTGCTAATTCCCTAATATAATCTCTATCACTTTTGCTTAAAGCCATAGATGTTGTTGAAAAACTAGATAATGTAATTATACCAGCAAGAAAGAATGATAAAATTCTTTTTTTATACATATATATTTCCTCCTCATATTTTATTTTAATTTAAATATATCATATAAAAATTTCATCTTCAATATTTCTAGTAATTTTATTTGTAATTAAATACTTTATATACAGATGCAAAATACGGAATTGTTTTTAATGATAATGAGTATATGAATAATCTTACAGACTCTCCAAATGTTGAATTAAATGTCATCTCTACATTTAATCTAGATCCAGATTCATATACTAATGCAAGTGAATATGCAACAAAACATCTCAATGATACTAATAATTTATCAAATGTTCAAAGAGAGATTTCTGGAAACTATATATAGCATAGATTCTGTTTCTGAGCCAAATAGAGTTATTTCTTTTTCTATTGACTATATAGATGAAGATGAGGAGGATCATGTAACTTTCCATGTTTCTCCCGAGTATTATAATAGAAACAAGGATACTTTTTTAGATATTTTTGAGGTTATGAAGAAATCTTTTAACCACGAGGATAATTTTGAAAAATAGAATCTACCTTATAGATTAAATAAAAAATGTGCTGACACAAATAAAAGTGTCAGCACATTTTTATTTAAATACTATTTATCTCAATCTCTTAAAGAAACTTCTTAGCATCCCTGCACATTCCTCTTCTAGCACCCCATACTTGTACTCAACCTTAGAATCTTCAAAATACTCCTTCTTAAAATCAGACTGTTTCTCTATCTTGGCATTCTTTACTCTCTTTGCACCTATCACTACATTTCTTATTCTCGAATTCACTATTGCACCACAGCACATTATACATGGCTCCATAGTTACATAAAGCGTACATCCGAAAAGTCTCCATCCACCAAGAGTATTTCCAGTATCTTTTATTGCGAGTATTTCTGAATGTGCAGTAGAATCCTGGAAAAACTCTGTCAGATTGTGTCCTCTTCCTATTACTTCTCCATCTTTTACAATTACCGCACCTATTGGAGTTTCCTCTTTATCATATGCCTTTTTTGCCTCTGCTAAAGCTTCCCACATAAAAAATTCGTCGTCATCCATTCCCGTTACAAATTTTATATATTTCAGATCGTACTCGCAGAAATAATCTTTTCTTATTTCTATTTTATCTCCAGGAGATTTTACTTCCATATGATCCTGATTAGATACAGAAATCACCTCACCTACAGCTGTTTCCGATACTCCAAATATACATTTTTTATACTCTTTTTCCTCTATCCTTACGATTCTGGCTACTTCTTTATTAGGGTTGAATTTTTCATCAAAATCCGGCGTATATCTATAAACCCTACATATTTCGTTATCTATAAATGTATCCTCAACTATATTTTCTACAATCTGACCGATAAAATCTATTTTTTCATCAGATGCAGTTATACCGGCTTCTTCTGATATTTCTCTTATAAGTGCTGTGTACTCTTCCTCTCCAGAATCTATATGTCCGCCGACCATGACACCGTACTGTCCTGGATAACTTTTATACATTGCCCTTTGCTGAAAATAGTAGTATTTTTTATCTTCATTTGTATTTTCAAACCAGCAGTGGACTACTTTGTGATAATATCCGTTTCTGTGGCTTTCTCCTCTTGTACACACTCCTATCTTTTCTCCATCTGAGTTATACACATCCAGAATTTCATCATCAGTGTCAGATGTGTCTATATATGCTGATTTATCTATATTTTCAATGCTCATTTTTATCCACACTCCTATCTGTTTATATTTTTTATTTTAGCATAAGTTATCCACTTATCAATAAGTTGTATCGGGATAAGTTTATACACAAAATAAAAAAGTCTCTGATTTAGAATAATCTGAGACTTTTTCTGTAAGTCAATTTGTTATATAAATTTTCCTACTGCTTTTGCTTTTACTAATGTCGCATTACCTGGTAAGTATGTAAGAGGAATATCTTCTATATTTATTATATTTATTGTATCTTCTTTTGCTCCAAGATCTTTTGCTTTATTTATCGCATTTTGTTTTGCATTTTCTATTGCATCTTTTCTCGATATATCGTCCAGTTTGTATATACTTTCCACTTCTCCACTTATCATACCGAGTGCTGCTCCAACAGCATTTGCTGAATCATAAAATGCAGGTTTTATAACTTCACTAGCTCCATTTATTTCATCCGAAACTATAATACTACCTCCACCAGTCAATATAACCGGTACATCAATCCTATTTGTTTTCATCTGATCTATCGAATTTTCAATCTTATCCATAACTAATTGTTGGATTTTTTCACAGTAATTATAATCTAGTTTCGAAATCATCTCCTCTTTATCTGGAAATATATTATTTAATTTTGCGGAAACATCTGTCAATGTTAAAATATTTCCACCAAATATAATAGATTCTTCTGTAATTTTATATCCTACACTTTCCGGACCTACAGTTATTTTATCTTCTTCTTTAGACACAATAGTACCTCCTGCAACTCCTATGGATATCATATCCGGCATTCTAAAATTGGTATGAACACCTCCTATATTTACTGCAATAGACGATTCTCTCGGAAATCCATCTTTTAATACACCTATATCCGTTGTAGTACCACCTACATCCAAAACTATTCCATTTTTTACACCAGATAGATAAGATGCCCCTCTTATTGAATTTGTAACCCCACATCCTATTGTGAATATGGGATATTTCTCTGTATACTCTCCATCCATAAGAGTTCCATCATTTTGGCTAAAATAAATTTCACACTTTAAATCTAATTTATTAAGTGCTTCATTAAATCCTTTTACAATTATTTTTCCAGCTTCTTTAAGTGCTGAGTTAAGTATAGTTGCATTTTCTCTTTCAAGTATACCAATATTGCCTATTTCACTTGAAAGAGATATTGGTATATCTCCAAGTTCTTCCTTTATCCATTCTGATACTTTTATTTCCTGATCTTTATTTATAGGCGAAAATACTCCCGTAATAGCTATTGCACCTACTTTTCCATTTACTTTTTTACAAAACTCCAAAACTTCTTTCTTTGATATCTCTTCCAATATTCTGCCATCGAATTCATATCCACCGGATATTATCTCTGAATAGAATTCTACTTCTTTTTTAAGGTCATTTGGCCAATCAGAAAAAGGAGGAATTGCCGTTGTAGCAGGTTTTGCTATTCTTATAACTCCAACTTTATTCAATCTTTTTCTTTCAACTATAGCATTCGTACAATACGTCGTACCTAACATAGCGTATTTTATCTCATTTTTATCTATAGATGACATATCTACAACCTTTTTGATAGCTTCGTATATTCCTGTTTCTATATCATAAGTTGTATGCACCTTTACAGATTCTACCACTTCTAAATTATCATTTAACAATACGGCATCCGTATTTGTCCCGCCTACATCAACTCCTATTCTATAAGTCATATTATTCCTCCTCAATAAATTTATTGTACAATTTTTCTACTGGCACATACTCTTCTTCATATCCAAAGTATTTAGGACCAGCTGTTTCAATTCCTTTTTTTGTTCTCCATTTATCATTACACGGGAATGATACGCATATAACTCTCATTCCATATTTTAATTTATCTGTTGTTACAGCTTTCCCTGTTTCATAGTCAAGTATTGATATTAAATCAGGTGTTGTACATATTGTTTTTTCATTTTTTTTGGCTATTAAATATTCATTTTGGAACAATATAGAATACTCTGATTCATCGTTATTTATTCCTTTAAATTCTACAAAGCCTTTTGTAAATCCGCCGCTTAATTTCCTTTTTATATCTATAACCTTGGCTTCAAAAAGTTTAAATCCATCAAGTTTATCTATCATAGAATCTATGGCTTCTTTTGAATCTTTCATTAAGTTGAGTATGCTCCCTATCTCTTCAGCAAGTGTAAGAGTTCCTTTTATAGCTGCTTTTTTGACCTGTTCTCCGGAAAGACTATAGTCACATATTGTCATCTTACCTCCCATTTCAACTGTAAGTGCTCTTGCTAGTCTTTCAGACCATATTCCATTTATTGGATATATAACTGCACAATTTCCTTTTTCATCCGCAATTGTAACAGGAGAAGAATCATATCCCTCAAGATAGAAAGTTACCATTTGTGCCTCCGGAAAAGCTCTCCCTATAGCATCCGCATCAAGTATTGGAACCCCTTTTTTAGCTGCAGCTACTACTGGAACAAGTGAGTTTGTACCACCTATTTCAATTGGAATAATAACATCAACTTTTTTACCCAATATTTCTTCAAGCTTATTTACAGGCTTTATAATTTCTTCTTCCGTAGATAACTTTTCAATTGTAACAGTAGGTGCACCCATTCCAGAAACTGGGACTACAAGTGCTTCATCATCGAGTTCATCCATCGTTATAACCTTTACAGGACCATATTTTTTTATCGCTTCTTTTGCCAGTAATTTTCCTATATATGGATCTCCTCCTCCACCTGTTCCTAATACTGCAGCGCCTGTAGCTATATTTTCTATACTTTCTTCTGTTAAATACTTCATAATTTACCTCTTTTAATCCACTACTTTATTTAAATATTTTTCATTTATAAATGATCTTGATTTTGATAGGATAGCATATGATACAAATCCTGTCATAAATCCATCTAATGGTGCTATTGATGTTATGCTTATTATTCCAAGTCCTGTAGGTGATGGTGTCGCCATATATGTTATAATTATTCCTATTATCCAAGCACATATCGCTGACAAATTAGTTTTTTGATTATACTCATTGCTATTTGTGAATTTTTCTTTTATAACATAAAATTCTGATGTATATATTCCACCAACTGGAGCTATTATTATCCCAAGTAGGTTTAAAAATCCTACAAACTGATTATATATTCCAAAAACCGCAAGCATAGTTGCCATTATTCCAAGAGTAAACGATATCTTTTTAATAGGTATATTCCTTAATATTATCGACATACTTAATGATGACGAATAAATATTTCCAGTATTTGTTGTCCACTGTGCAAGTGTTAATACTATTATCCCCGGTATACCTAGACCTAAAACTATAAACATTTTCATTATATCCGCAATACCCATAATTTTTATTAAAACTATAGAAATTATTATCATAAAACTGTTTCCAATAAGCATTCCAAAAAAACTAGCCATTACACAGTCTTTATTACTTTTTGCCCATCTACTTATATTCGGAGATATTATCGCTCCAACTATTCCTATGCTCATAGATAACGATACTCCCGCTGCAAAACTCATATTACCTGTTTCTGTTTCTATTGGATTGATTCCATATTTTCCAATTGCTAAAAATAGAGTTATTCCTATTAAAATTACAAGAAAAGGAACTGAGTATACACTTAATTTTTCCATTGCTTTATAACCTACTATAGCTGTGCTCATCATAAGCAGTCCACCTATAAGGCTTAAAAGTGGCATACTAACACTGATTCCTGTAATTTCTTTTATTATTATTTGTGCATTTTCAGCGAAAAAACCTACCTGAACACCAAACCAACCTAAAAGAGAAAGAGCTATTACAATTGAAAAAACTTTCGCTCCCTGTTCTCCAAACACATTCTTTGTTATCATAGATACAGATAAACTAGTAGATGAACCTACTACTGCACATATTGTATAAAGTATAGCCATAAAAAAAGATCCTACTATTACAGACAATATTCCATTTTTCATTGACATTCCACTTGCAAGCTCTGCTCCAAGAAGAACTGAAGATAAATCCACTCCTACAGCCATAAGAATAGAAAACATAGCTATCCAACCACGTTTCATATCTTGTGGTACTTTTTCTAATTCATATTCATTACTTTTACTCATAAATTCATACCTCTCTTTTTTTATTTATTTTTATAGCGCTATAAATAAAAAAGCCTCTTTGATTTACATCAAAGAGGCGAAATTCCGCGGTACCACTCTTGTTGACAAATAAATAAATTACCTGTCCACTCAATCCCTTAAGGCGGGAAACCTGTTATAATACTTAATTTCCTATAACATTCTCCAAAGCTCTCTTCACTTGATATCCTCATATTCAGCTTCCACCGTCCTGAACTCTCTATAAATTAAATATCAGCTACTCTCTTCATCACAGACTAATTATTTATTTTTTATTATTATATTTGTATACAGTATATTTGTCAATACAATTTTGAAAATTTTTTTATTTAGGATAAATTTCCATCTTATAAATAACTAAAGCGTATGTCGGTCCGCCACTCGCTAACTACTTCTGGTTACCCGTAAACGGGTCCACTACGTCAAGCGTTAGCTGTTCACTCATCATATCTCTCTCAACTGGTTTTCTATATATTCTTTTATTCTTTTTGTGTCTTTTCCTGTTGTATCAACTTCTTCTATATTTTGGCGCAAAAACTATATGATATTTGCAGTTCCATTTTGTATGTGATAAACTATGTATGTCGTTCATTTTACGACCTCCTTTTGATAATTTTTTGCAGTTGGCGGACCGCAATTATATCTTATCAAAAGGAGCTTTTTTGTTAAAGACTCAAAGCTAAAAGCTTTACTGAACCCCCAGTCTAACTGGGGGTTTTCTACATACAAAAAAAGAGATGCTATAATTTATATAACATCTCTTTTATTTCAATTACCTATTTATTTACATTTCTTTTTCTAATTGCATCCTATAATATACTGAATAAATTTCAACCGCTAAATATGTAATAACTATTAAAATTTCAGCCCATATATCTATATCCATAAGTGCTAGAGAAAACATTAGTGCTGCAAATGCATATGTCATAATATCAAATCCTCTAGCTTTTGCCTTATATTCTATCATTCTATTTCTTTCATCATTAACTTCTATTTCCATCTGTCTTTTTAGCTCTAAGTCCTTGTTCATAGCTTTATCTGATATTACTTGTCCTACTCCTTTTCCAAATAGACTACATCCAAATCCCATTAAGAAGAATGGTACTACACTTGGCCAAACTTTTGATAAATACGCTCCGGAACCTATTAGTACTATACTTAATACTACTTCTAAATATTTTTTCTTCATATAAATCACTCCTCTTCGTATATAAATATCTCCTCTATAGTCATATCAAAGAATCTAGCTATTTTAAATGCTAGTATTATAGAGGGATTATAGCGCCCATTTTCTATTGAGCTTATTGTCTGCCTTGAAACTTCTAAAACTTTAGCAAGTTCATCTTGCTTTATTCCTCTTTCCTTTCTAATCTCCTCTAATCTATTTTTCATATCTTCCTCCTACGTAAAGTAAACTTTACCTTTTCTTTAATTTAATTATATAGTCATTTTATATTTATGTCAAGTTAACTTTACATAAAATATTTTATTTGATATATTCCAAAAAATTACAAAAAAAGAACCACCAATTTCTTGGCAGTTCTTTATATACTACATTTTAAATTTTATTATTTTATAACATCTACACCCATGTATGGTCTTAATACTTCTGGAACTACTACTGAACCATCAGCCTGCTGATAGTTTTCAAGTATAGCTGCTAAACATCTACCTACTGCAAGTCCTGATCCGTTTAATGTATGAACGAATTCTGCTTTAGATTTTTTATCTCTTTTGAATTTTATGTTAGCACGTCTAGCCTGGAAGTCTTCGAAGTTTGAGCAAGAAGATATTTCAACGTATCTTCCGTAGCTTGGCATCCATACTTCTAAGTCAAATTTGAATGCTGCAGTGAATCCTAAGTCACCAGTGCATATTTTAACTCTTCTGTATGGTAATCCTAATAACTGTAACATTTCTTCTGCATCCATAGTTAATTTTTCTAATTCATCATAAGAGTTTTCTGGTAATACAAATTTAACTAATTCAACTTTGTTGAACTGATGCTGTCTTACTAGACCTCTTGTATCTCTACCTGCAGACCCTGCTTCTGATCTGAAACATGGAGTGTATGCACAGTATTTTATTGGTAACTGATCTGCAGTTAATATTTCATTTCTGTGTATATTTGTTACTGGTACTTCTGCTGTTGGTACTAAGAAGTATTCTAATCCTTCTAGTTTGAACATGTCTTCTTCAAATTTTGGAAGCTGTCCTGTTCCGCAGAAGCTATCTCTGTTAGCCATGAAAGGTGGTAATACTTCTGTATATCCATGATCAGCTGTATGAGTGTTTAGGAAGAAGTTTATTAAAGATCTTTCTAATCTAGCTCCTAAACCTTTGTATAATGTAAATCTTGATCCTGTTATTTTACCAGCTCTTTCGAAATCTAATATTCCTAAATTAGTTCCTATATCCCAGTGAGCTTTCTGTTCAAAGTCAAATTTTCTAGGTTCTCCCCATTTTTTAACTTCTACATTGTCTTCATCAGTTTCTCCCTGTGGTACATCTGGATGAGGAACGTTTGGTATTCTCATTAATGTGTAGTTTAATTTGTCTTCTACTTCTTTAACCTGTACGTCTATTCCTTTTATTTTATCAGATAATTCTTTTAATCTAGCTTTATCTTCTGTAACGTCTTTTCCTTCTTTTATTAGCTGAGGTATTTTTTTAGATTCTACATTTAATTCCTGTTTTAATACTTCAACTTCTTTTAATAAATCTCTTCTCTGATCATCAAGTGCTACAACTCCATCAAGGTCGAATTCTTTTTCTCCTCTTATCTGCATAGCTTGTTTGATTTCATCTAAATTTTCTCTTATTCTTTTGATATCTAGCATTTTTCTGCTCCTCCCCAATTAAAATTCCTGAAAATCATATAAAATTTTCAATTATATTGTATTGAATTTACAGATTTGGTTTTTCAGGGGCGTTTTTTTGTATAAAAAAAAGATTTTCACCCCTTACAAAAGGGACGAAAATCTGTTATCCGCGTTGCCACCCTAATTGAATGCACCAAAAAGTACATTCCTCTCAAAATCCTGTAACGTAGGAATACGTCTAACTTATTTCAGATTAGAAGCTCCAGAGTAGATTCAAAAACCACTGATATGAGTTCACACCGACCACTCACTCTCTGTAAACAGAACTGTCTTTTACTTAGCTCCTTCATTGCCTTTTACTATTATGTATCCAATTATATTATAATAATTTCTATTTTTCAAGAGAAAATAAGAATTTTTAATCTATTTTTATTTTCCTTTTATTACTACATTAACCTGAGGAAGAACAATATGGTTTTCATCGAATTTTTTCTTTATTTCTTCCATTAAATCGTAATAGGCATCCCAATAATCTTCTGTCTTAACCCAAGGTTTGCTGACAAATTCCATTGAATTATTTCCCATAGAGTTTATACCTATTAATGGTTTAGGATCTGATAATACTCTTGAATCTTTTTCAAATATTTCTTCTACAATACCTTTTAATACTCCTATATTAGTATTGTAATCAACTGTAAATGAGAAATCTATTCTTCTTATATTTTGATTCGTATAGTTAATAATATTATTGCTTGTTATCTGGAAGTTTGGAATTATTATCGTCTTGTTATCTACTGTTTTTAATATAGTACTAAATATCTGAATATCATGTACAGTCCCTTCTACATTAGTATCCGATGTCTGAATATAATCGCCTATTTTAAATGGCTGGAAAAATAGTATTAAAAATCCAGATGCTAGATTAGACAGTACCTCTTTAAATGCAAGCCCTATACTGAACCCTGCAGCCCCTACAACAGTTACAACAGATGTTGTCTTTATTCCTATCATCTCTAAACTGTTTAATGTAGATACAACTATTATAGATATATACACTCCATAAACTATAAAGTTAGTGAATCCTTTTCCACTAGTGTATTTTTTTAATACCTTAGATACCGCTCTTCTACATATTTTTGCAATAATTAATCCTATAAGGAAGAATATTATAGCATATATAAGAGAAGGTATTTTTTCTATACCAGTGTCTAAAAATGCCTGTAACGTCTTTGTCATCGTCTAATTTTCTCCTCTAATTTTTTAATTTTCTATCTATTCTTTACATAAAAAAAAGATTACGTGGCTACGTCCTACTCTCCCAGGGGCCTTCGCCCCAAG
>NZ_QUGE01000033.1:0-21721 GCF_003478825.1 Peptoclostridium sp. AF21-18 | reverse complement strand
TAAATTTAACTTTTATTTATTTTGACAGTCCACTCTACGGGTAGCAGTTCATTTAACATTGTCTTTCAAACAGAGTTCGAATAAAACAAAGAAAGCGTCGAAGCCTGGAACTGATAGTAGTTATTCTATTGCCCTTTTACCGAGGTTTTATATGTTGTTCCCTGCTAAGTAGCCTGTAGAGAACGCTATTTGTAAGTTAAATCCTCCTGTATAAGCATCAACATCTATCACCTCTCCAGCAAAATAAAGTCCCTCGACTAACTTAGACTCCATAGTACTAGAATTTATCTCAGATGTCTTAACTCCACCAGAAGTAACTATTGCTTCCTCCATAGGTCTATATCTCTTAATATGCATCTCAATATTTTTGATTGTATTTACAAGATTTCTTCTTTCTTCCTTAGTTATAGAATTCACTGGAGTAGCTGGATCTATAGCAGAAAGTTCCACGACTACCGGTATCATCTTGCTTGGAAGTAAATCTGATAATGAATTTTCAAATCTCTTATTTATATATTTTTGGAAATCTCTCTGAACTCTTTTATCAAGCTTTTCGTGGTCTAAAGCTGGTTTTAAATCCAAAGAAATCTTATAACTTTCCTTAGATAAATCCCTCATTATGCAGCTTGCAGATTTTATAATCGGCCCATCTACACCATAATCAGTAAATTCCATCTCACCAAAATCATCGTATATTTTCTTATTTTTCTTTCCATATACATTTATTGCCACATTTCTAAGACTAAGACCTTTTAACTTATGCACAAAATCTTCCTGTATCTCAAGACCTATCAAAGAAGGCTTTAAAGTAGTTATCTTATGACCTAATTTCTCAGCAAGTCTATATCCGTCTCCTGTAGATCCAGTTCTCTGATAACTTGCACCACCTGTTGCAATTATAACTGCATCTGCTTTAATCTCTTTTCCGTCGCTTAAAACAACAGACTCAACTTTTCCATTCTTTTCTTTTATATCTTTAACAGTTTTTCCTGTAACTAACTTAATATTTTTTCTCTTTATAAGTCTAGCCATAGCATCAACGACATCCATTGCTCTATCACTCTCAGGGAAAACTCTATTTCCTCTTTCTGTCTTTAACCTAACACCTAAGCTTTCAAACATTTCCATAACCGCATCATTTGTAAATGTATAGAATGCGCTGTATAAAAATTTACCGTTTGTATTTACATTTGCAATTAACTCTTCAACCTCACAGTTATTAGTTATATTACATCTTCCTTTTCCAGTTATCAGTAGTTTTCTACCTACTCTCTCGTTTTTCTCTACCAATACAACATCTATACCATTTTGCGATGCCGAATATGCTGCAGTCATACCTGCAGGGCCAGCACCAATTATAACAACCTTTTTCATAATATTTCCCTTCCTAAGAATTTTTTTAAACTCTTATCTAAAAATTTATACTTAAATCAAAAAATTATATTCCCATTTTTTTAAATAAATATGGAGCACCAGCTACACCCTGAATAACAACAGCCGAATATCTAACAAAATCTAGCACCATATCAAGTGTACTTCCATCAGCTGCTCCAAATGAAGAAAATACAAGCTTTAACCCTAAATAAACAACGCCTAAACTAAGCATTCCTATTAAGAATCTTTTTCCATTATTTTTAATAATTTCTCCATTGCTTAGATTTTTTCTATCTATGACTTCAAAAGATACATACTCTCTTTCCAAAATATATCCGACAGTAAATCCAAACATAAGTGCAAAAAGCTTAGTATAATCGCTGCTCTTTAGCACAAATGCCATTATCGCAAGCGGAACTAAAATCAGTATCATTTCCCAATATTTTCCACTTTTTTCAGATCTATCCATTATCTTTATCAAAAGTATAGTAAATAAAAATCCAAGAATAAGCCCTACAACAACGTCCATCGGCCAATGAACAGCTAGATAAAGTCTAGATATTCCTGCTCCAACGGCCATAACTAAAGCTAGTACATATACCCATTTCTTCTTTAACTGAACTGCTAAAGAAGTCCAAAATGTAGTCGCAGTCTGAGTATGCCCGCTTGGGAATGAATATCCAGTCGCAGTTTCTACTCTCATAGACTCAAGTCCAAATTTTCCAATAGGTCTTTCTACCTTAAAATAATCCTTAATTGCCCCATTTAAAGCAATATTTCCTGTAAGTGAGTACAACATTCTCCGTCCAATTTTCTTATCAATACACCAGTACATAAGCGCTGTAAATAGCACTACAACTGGTGTTTCAGTACTTATTGTAAAGAACAAGAAAAGAATATTTAAAATTGGGTTCCTAATACTCTGGAAAAATAAAAGTATTGGAGCCTGAATATGCTCAAAATAATTTATATTCATATAATCTGATTCCTTTCTAATATAATATTTGTTTTATATACATATACAAATTTAAAGGCACACTTAAAAAGTATGCCTTGTATAATCAATTATTCAGCTACATCTTCAACTATTCCTATGTAAGGAAGGTTTCTGTATTTTTCAGCGTAGTCTATTCCGTATCCTACTATGAATTTATCTTCTATTTCAAAACCAACGTATTCAACATCAACATCTACAACTCTTCTGCTTGGTTTGTCTAATAGAGTACATAATTTTAAGCTCTTTGGCTCTCTTATCTGTAGCTCTTTAACTAAGTTGCTAAGAGTTCTACCTGAGTCGATTATATCCTCAACTATAAGAACATTTCTTCCTTTTATATCTGTATCTAAGTCTTTTAATATTCTAACTGTACCTGAAGACTCAGTTCCTGAACCATAGCTTGAAACACTCATAAAGTCTATCTTAACATCTAAGTCTATCTGTCTTATAAGGTCACAAGTGAACACATTTGCACCTTTTAAAATACCAACTACTAAAATCTCTTCACCTTTGTAGTCATTTTCTATCTGTTTACCTAATTCTATTACCTTTTCTCTTATCTGTTCTTCTGTGAACATTTTTCCAGTTACTTTGTACATAATTTCCTCCTACCAGCTCTCTGGGTTACTTAGAATTTATTAATTATTCTTAAAAAAAGAATTTCTCATCAAAAATAATTTTTAGATATTATATATTATACTCTAAAACAAAGGTTTTTCAAACAAAAAAAATCAATAAAAAAGACAAGAGATTTAACTACTCTGTGCTCCAATCCTCAGAACTCCATAGTTTTTATGAAACATTTCAAAGTATAGAGTGCTTGCGGAATTGTCGCCGTAGAGCAGTTAAATCTCTTGTCCTCAGTTTATTAAATTATTTATTCGTTTAAAAAAGTTTAAAGTCTTAGATGAAAATATAATGGGGCAATAGAAATAAATGCTATCCGGTGACAATCTACAGACGCTTTCAACTTTGTTGTTCGAACAAAGTTGAAAGCGTCGAAGCCTGGAACGGATAGCATTTATGATATTGACCTTTTATATTTCCATTCTATCAGATAAACTTCTCATTGCATCTATTGTTCTCTGCATTAGTTCATCTAGTTCCCATCCTAATTCTTCAGCACCTTTTTTGATTGTATCTCTTGAACATCCTGCTGCAAACTTAGGAGTTTTAAATTTCTTCTTAACAGATTTTAACTCTAAATCCATAACGCTCTTAGAAGGTCTCATTATCGCAACTGCACCTATAAGTCCAGTAAGCTCATCTGTAGCAAATAAAATCTTTTCCATTATATGCTCAGGTTTCTTTTCTAGCCCTTCACATATTCCATAAGCATGGCAAACAACCCCATGGATAAACTCTTCATCATATCCATTTTCTCTTAAAAGTTCTTCAGCTTTAATACAGTGTTCATCTGGATACATCTCAAAATCTATATCGTGAAGTAGTCCAACTGTTGCCCAAAAATCTTCTCTCTCAGGATCGTATTCCTTAGCAAAATATCTCATAACACCAGAAACAACTTCCCCATGTCTTATATGGAAATCGTCCTGATTGTATTTTTTAAGTATTTCTAGTGCTTTATCGTATTCTAATATCATTTTTTCCTCCCCCTCAATTTAGTTTTTTTAGTTTACTTTTTAATTTAATTTTAAAATTTATTATTTTTACTTTTTTATAGGTTTTATCTTACTACTTTTTTTCTATATAGTCAATATTTTCTGAATATTTCAAGTATTGTTTTTACAAATTCAATTTATACCATTACAATTGCACAAAATTTTTTCTGTTATTTTACCTTAATCTAATTCTCACTCTTATATGTTATAATAAATTTACGATATAAATTTCAAAAGAGGTGACAATATGCAGGAATTATACAAAGCAATAGAAGAAAAAATAAAATCATCAGGATATACAGGATTTTTCACTGGCGAAGAAGTTTACAATGATATATGTGATGAAATAGAGGACAAAGAAAATGGAAAATATCTTTTAATCTCTAAAAAAGATAACGGAGATATTTTCACTTACAATGTTTCTATATTCGACGACAACTTCAATCTTTCTATACTTAAAATAAACAGTGGTGATGAAGAATTTATAATAAACTTCGACGAAGAAAATTAATAAGCATAAATAAAATTTGGAGGGATAGTTATGAGCGTAAATCATGGCGCAAATTTATACGAACTTTCCGCAAAATACGGATTTTCAAAAGAGGATTTCATGGATTTCAGTTCAAATATAAATCCATTTGGCTCTTCAAAAAAGGCTAAACAGTATGTAATAGACAACATAGACATGGTTTCAATGTATCCTGATCCAGAATACGTAGAGCTAAAAAAATCTATATCAACATATTGCAAATGCAACAGCGAAAATATAGTACTTGGAAGTGGTGCAACTGAGCTAATATCTTCATTTATCGGCACAGTTAACCCTAAAAAAGCGGTACTTTTATCTCCAGCTTATTCTGAATACGAAAAAGAATTAAATAAAATTGGCTGTGAAATCAAAAAATACTACTCTAAAAAAGAAAATCATTTTGAAATAGATCCTAAAGACTTGGCAAATACTGTTAAAGAAGGTGGCTACGAGCTTCTTATAATCTGTAACCCTTGCAATCCTACAGGATTTGCATTTTCTAAGGACCAGATAAGAGAGATAGTATCTACTTGTGGATGTTATGTTATGATTGATGAAACTTATGTTGAGTTTACAGACACATCAAAATACTCATCTACTCCACTTGTAGACGAGTTTGACAATTTATTCGTTATAAGAGGAACCTCTAAGTTCTTCTCTACTCCTGGTATCAGACTTGGATACGGACTTATTTCAAATGAAAAAGTTAAAGAAGCTATAAATAAAAGATTAGACCTTTGGAATATAAACGTTGTCGCATCTCGAATGGGCGAGATAATGTTTGTCGATGATGATTTCATCAACGAAACTATTGAACACATGAGCAAGGAGAGAGATTATCTTGAAAGCGAGTTAAGATTCCTTCCAGGTGTTAAAGTTTACAATACTTATGGGAACTTTGTTCTTTGTGAGATAGTGGATAGAAGAATGACAGCAGAAGAGTTGAGAAATGAGCTAATTCCAGAAAGAATAATAATCAGGGATTGTGCGTCATTTGATGGATTGGATGAATATTTCTTTAGGGTTTGTATATTAAAACCAGAAGAAAATATATTACTTATTTCTGAATTGAAAAGAATATTTGCAGAATAAAAAGATTTACATAAAAATGAGGATTACAGCGAAGTATCGTCCTCGCTCCTGGGAAAAAGAAAGGTAACAGTTATGTGCTCCAGGCTTCAGCGCCCCACCCGTTAACATAACACATTTAGCGGTTGTGGGGCGCTTGCAGTATTGTCGCTTATAACTTGTTACCTTTCTTTTTTAATGCAAGTAAACTGTTTAATTCATAGTATTTTAGATTTAATCTAAGGTATTTCCTTCTACATACAAAAAAGTATACCCTACTTATCTATTAAAACATAATAATTAATTTTTCTTATCATTTATCTCAAAACTTCTACCTATTTACACCATTCAAACCTATTCCCATCTTCTTCCAAGAAATTACTGAACGATTTACAGTTTAAAAAATAGAGGGTTAGTGAATGTATTGTACCCACACGACTATCTGCAGACGCTTTGCACATTTTTAAGGTCTTACTAGACCATGCAAAGCGTCGAAGCCAGGAGTAGGGACAATACTTCACTAACCCTCATTCTGTTTACTGTAAATCATTTAGTAATTCTTCTATATCCATATCTATTTCTTCATCAAAGTCATCCAAGTCAGTTTCAAATTCAAGATACTGAGTATCTACATCCGCATCGTCATCAATATCGCTTATCTCAATACCCGCTGCAAAATCATTAAATATACCTGACTCTCTATCATCTGTATAATCAGAAAGATCTCCCTCTTCATAAAGAGGATTTTCTAACATCTTCTGATCTAAATCTATCTCATGATAGTGTGAAAGCTCCTCTCCACTACCAAGTTCTAAAAATCTATAATTACCTTTCCAAATATTTCTACTCATATCTACCACCTCCGATAAAGAATTTATTAGAATCTATACCGCTTATTCCCTTATCAGCAGTTTTATAAATCTGGTCTATGATTTCTTTTCTTCTAGTATCATCTTCCTCAGAGTACATTAGCTGACCAAAGGCATACATTTCTGTAATCTCATCAAATAAAATTTCCTTAACATCATCAGCTTTAAGCTTGTCGTATTCGTGACCTAGCTTAGCAAATACATAGTATAGTTTTTCATTCATCTCTCTTATGTAGTATGGGTACATATTGTCTATAATATGGTTAAGCTTTTTAAGAATTTTTTCCATAAATAGGTTTAATTTATCGCTTTCATTTTCTTTGAGCATTCTGTAGACGTGTCTTCTTCTATCGCTAGGAGATAGGACAAAGTCTAGGTTTCCTAGTATTATCTCAATATCACTTAAACCGTCTTTTAGCATATATGCTGTGTCTGCAAATGTATCTCCAAACATTCTGTATATGCTTCTATCTGGTTTTATATCTTCTCTTTCAAATAGTTTTTCTCCACTTTTTTCTATAACATCAGGCATATAAACACTAAGTGTATCTATATTTTCTTTCTGTACCTGAACTTCATCATAAAGCATATTTACTAGGTTTATTCTAACCTCATCAGTTATATTATCCTGTTCAAGAGTTTCTTTTACAAATTTTCTTACGTTATAAAGATCTGCAAAGAAGTTGTACATTATCATATCGTTCATAGCTTTTGCCCAATTCCGATATATTTCTTTGTTTCCTGCTTCTTCAATCATGTCTTTTTTAGAACTTAAAAATACATCTCTTAAAAGTTTTTCAACCATTCTTGTTTTTAGATATACTCGTACATACTCATTTTTAAATCTTATATCTGTAGCAGAATAGTCTTTGTGTATTTTTTCTTCGTCGCTCTCTTTTATTGTAATGATATCAACTATATCCTTATCTGGTATAGCCATTATTTCTTTTTCTTCAGATTTCATAAATCTAACTATTCCATCTTCAGTTCTTACAAATAATGGGTTACCAGATTTTGTAAATCCTATATCGTTTCTTTCAACATTTGGGATAGAGTTTATATCCATTATTTCTTTATTTTTATCGCTTAGGTATAATCTAAATATATTCTTTCCATCGTATATTATGTTTTCTCTACCAACAGCTATTCTTCTGCAATCTTCAAATTTGACAGATACTACATTTTTCTTAGTTTTTTTGTTTATTAGGATAAGATTGTCCGCATATCTAACTAGCAGCATGTTTGAATTATTGTAGTCAAATCCTCCAATATTTCCAGATATTCTACTAAATACTATATCGCTATCTGCAGGAAGATTTCCTATTTTTCTGTTTCCAGCTACCATTTCTTCAAATCCTCTTGGTAGAATTCTATTTATATTATTTGCAAATATCTGTACACTTCTAGCTATTATTGACTCTCTTTCTATGTGGAAATATCCCTTAAATGAGATCTGGCTTCCTTCTATTAGGAATCTTTCTATATCATCGTAGTATATTTCAAATCTATTTTTCCCTCCGATGAATACAAATTTTTCGTGGTCTTTATTTATTCCACCCATATATACTTTATCGTCGTCTAATACGAAGAAGCATTTATCGTCGTTTATTTCAAATATAAAATCTCTCTGGTTTTTGCATATTAGAGAGTAGTCTTTTATACTCATTCTTATTTTTAAATTTCCAGGAACTTCTTTTGATCCTCTACCACCATCTACAAGGAATGGAACATTTTCGTCGTATATTAGTATCTCCTCTTTTTCTAAAGAAGCAGATAGTTTTATTTTGTGTTCTGAGTAGCTATATACATATCTTGTTCCACTATCAGACATTGCATCGTCATTGCTTCCGATTATTATATTTCCCAAATTTGTTATGAATAGCTTTTTGCCAGCAGATGAGTATCTATTGATTCCCTCTAAACTGAACCCTTCAGATAATTCATATATTATTTTTTCACCTAGTTTTAACATCGGTATCAACTCCAACCTAAAAATATTTTAAAGTACTTTTTTAAAATTATTGCTGCCTGATGACTCAGACAGCAATACTATTTAACTATTATTCAGTTTTTTCAGCCATTATTTCATCATAAGTCTGAGCCATTATTTTGTCGTAATCTTTGAAGTTTCTTCTAGATTTTAATTCTTCTTTTAATGCGTTGTACGCTTCTTCTACCTGTGCTTTGTCCATAGTTTTAGCTTTTAGTCTAAAGTCTTCTATTTTTAAGTCACAGTATCTATCGTATTTTTCTATATATCCATCAAAACCTTTAGCTTTTATAGCAGATAACTGTTTCTGTGCTTCTGAGTATACACCAGTATCTCCACCTACAAATACTTTGTAATAGTTTCCGATTTTTATCATTTCACCTTTTAATCCTTTTTTGTCAAGGTTTGTTATTAGGCTTTCAGCATGAGATTTTTCTTTTAATGATCCAGCATAAACTCTGTAGTATTCTCCACCCTGTTTAGCTTTTTCCATTTCTTCAGCTCTTTTAGCTTCTTCTGCTGCTATTTTTTCAGCTTCAGCTTTTTTTCTCCGCTCTTCTTCTTTTTTCTGTTCTTCTAGCTGCTGTTCCTGTTTTATCTGCTGCTGTTTTTCAGCTTCTTGCTGTCTTTTTCTATTGATAGTTAGGAAGTATCCACCTGCAGCTATAGCAACTATAAGTATAGCTATTATGAAGTCTAGTTTTTTTCTAGATTTTTTGTATTCTTCGTCTTTAACAATTACTACTTCTTCTTCGATTTCAACATCGTCACCTTCGTAATCGTCGTCAACATATTCTACTTCTTCATCATCGTCGTAGTATTCTTCATTTTCTACTGCTTCTTCATCAGCATAGTAGTTATCTTCTTCATATTTTTCATCTTCAGAATCGTCTTCATCAGACTCTTCATCATCGTAATCTTCTTCGTCTTTTTTTCTTCCAAATATAGAGAATATTCCTCTTTTCTTAGGTTCTTCTTCTATTTCTTCCTCTCCTTCTTCAACCTCTTCATTTATTCCAGCTATTCTAGATATTTCCTGTAAATCATCTTCTTCTGTTTCTGATATATTTGCATCTGCAGATACTTCTTCTACTGTTTCTTCAACTACTTCATCGTAATCAGTATCTTCTTCAACTTCAGATATTTCTTTTTTAAGTTCATCTACTGCTTTTTTAGCTCTTTCAACAGGATCATTTAATTTGTCAGCTTCTTCTTGTTTTAATCTTTCTGCTCTTTCAGCTTCTAGTTCCTGTCTTTCTATATTTCTTATAGCTTCTCTTCTTCTTCCAAGGTCAACGTGTATTTCGTGGTCATCAGAAGCATTTGAAGGAACTTCTACATCTTCAATCACTGCTTCTTCTACAGTTTCTACTATTTCCTCATCAACTGCATCTTCAACTACTTCTTCTACCTTTTCTTCAACTATCTCTGGTTCTACCTCTTTTACTCTAACTGCTGGTATTACTAGAGATGGGTCTATTCTTCTTGATAGCTTGTTTCTAAATGGCTCTGATTTATCAGCATTTTCAAGCATATATGCGTATTCATCCATATCTACATCCACTGGAACAGTTCTTTTTATAGTTGCAGGAGTTGTAGCTTCTACACATTCTTTATTATCTCTAAAGTATTTGCATGCTTCTTTCCATGTATCAAGCTCTACTAGTTTTCTATCTTTTATTATTGCAGTTAAGAAGTCGCTGAAGTTTTCTTCACCAAATTCACCTGCTACAGTAAGTCGCATAGCACCTTCTATTAGGCTTCTACTTTTTAAGAATTCTAATAATACTGTAGCTGCTGCAAAGTCATATATAACTCTTCCACCAAATCCATACGCTTCATCAGCTTCTAGATTTTCTAAAGTTAATATTCTTTTGAATTCTTCTTCTATAGTGTCGTTAAGTTCTGCATTAGATATAAGTTTTACTCTTCTTAAAAATTCAACATCTACTATGTTCTTTTCTTCAGTGTGCTCAATATGCTGTTTTTCATCAGCAGCATCGTCTTTTTTAGATCCACCTGCTAATATTCTATTAACTATAACTATGATTTCTCTTTTTAATTCCATTCTAGCATCTGCTGGATTCATAAGGAAGATTTCTGCACTTTCTTCCTTTCTAAGACTTAGCTCTCTTAGAGTCATAGTTAAGACTTCCATATATATATTTAAAACTTTGTAGTCTTTCTGAAGTCTTTTTATCTTTTCAGAGTTATCCATTTTATCATAGTAGTTGAAACTCTGAAGGTCTGCCTCTTTTAGATTTTCTATACCGTCTCTTTTAGCTATATTTATGTATTTTCTACATTTAGCATTTATAAGCTCTATATCGCTTTCTAACTCATCTATATCTGGGATATATTTTTCAAGTATCCATTTTGATATGATTGGTTCTGTATTTCTTGATAAAGTCTTATAAAATAGTACGTTATATTTTAATAATTCTATATATTTAACTTCATTTAACTCAACTTTTTCAAATTTTTTATTTAATATGTTGTCTAATTTTTTGTTTGTTTTGCTTTCCTGTTTTAAAAATCTCTGTGTTACGTTTAAAACAGTTCCTTTTATTATACTATTCAAACTATTCACTCCTTGCCCAACAAATTTATCTATAATATCAAATTTATTTATGTATTATACGATTTTTTGTCAGCTGACTTTGTCAGCTGTACTTCTATATTATATCATTTATAAGTCAATATTCCACTTATAATCATACCATTTTTTTTATTTATTTTCATTATTCTTGAGTTTTATATTTTATTTTTTTATAAATAAAAAAACTGTTACAAAATATCTTTTTGAAAGATTTTCTTGTAACAGTTTCTAAGATATATTTTTTTTATTTTATAAATAAAAAAGACGCTGATAAAATTATCAACGTCTAATAGTCTAGCGATAGTGAGCAAGTCTATAAGCGGAGTTCTGTATTAGATAATCATCTTTCTAGGCTTATTGTCACCAATAAGCTCAAGCGACCTACCAACCGGAGAGTACGAGCAATACTCTTTAGCCCTATTTTGGTCTTGCTCCAGGTGGGGTTTACATAGCCGACTAGTCACCTAGCCGCTGGTGAGCTCTTACCTCGCCGTTCCATCCTTACCATTGCTGGCGGTTTATTTCTGTTGCACTTTCCTTAAGATCACTCTCACTAGGCGTTACCTAGCACCCTGCTCTGTGGAGCTCCGACTTTCCTCACGCAGATTTCTCTGCCCGCGATTATCTGGCTTACTCACTGTTAAATTAACTATGTTAGTTTACCACATAAAAAACTTACTGTCAAAAGAATTTATTATAATATCTAATAATATCAATATTTTTCTTAAAAAATTCATCTAATAGGATTTATATTATTATCTAATAATTGTCCATAAATTTATTCTATTTTTATATCAGATTACTATAAATTTATTCTATTTTTATATAGTTTATATTTAGAATTGCCGTTATAATTATATATAGATAAAATTTTTAGAAAGGACATAAATTTTTGAAAAATAATCTTTGAAAAGATAATATTTTTTTCAAATTATTATAGATATGAACAAGCATTTAAGAAATTTTATTTCGTTGATTCTCGTCGCAGTTATGGCTTTTAGTGGCTACAAAATTGTGACGACGATTCTAGATTACAAGAAGGCAAGCGATACCTATACTGAAATTCGGGAAAACTACAGTCCTGAAGCTGAAGAGGGTTTAATGGAAGATGATTTAAAAAATATAAATCCAGACTACAGACTTTGGCTTTTCGTTGAAAATACAAATATAAATTATCCAGTTGTTTCTTATGGAAATAACGACTACTACCTTTATAGAGATTTTCTTGGTCAGGATTCAAAATCTGGTACTCTATTTATGGATTACAGAAACAATTTTGAAGAAGACGAAAGCTCTGTAATATATGGACATAATATGAAGAACAAAACTATGTTTAATAATTTAGAGCTGTTCAAAGAAAATGACTTTTGGAACAAGGACTCTTTAATTCACATATATAGAGGAGATTATGAGTATATTTACGAGCCGTTTTCTGTATTTGTAGCAAAGCCAGAGTTTGATTACGTCAAAGTAGATTTCGATGGAGAAAACGACTTCAATGAATATATGAATCAGGTAAAAGCTAGCTCAACATATTGGAATAAGGATGCAGCTCCAAAGTATAAAGATAAGATATTGACTTTATCTACTTGCAGCTACGAATTCGACGATGCTAGAACAGTTCTTGAAGCAAAACTAATCGACAAAATACCTGTTGAGTAATTAATATAAATTCAAGGTTAAAATATTATAAAAGTAAGTGTTATAAAGGTTGAATATTATAAGGGGGGATTATTTATGGATACTTCTACAACTGATTCAAGATTTGCCAGTGAAGCAGAAGAAAAAGAATATAAGAAAAATATTCTAAAAATAGCTCTCTTCGTTGGGGAGCTTATGATAAAAAACGGTGCAGAAACTTCAAGAGTTGAAGATAGCGTTCTTAGAATCTGTAGATCTCAAGGTTTTTATCATGCAAATGTCTTTACAACTCCAACAGTTGTAATAATTTCAGATGAAAAATTTGACGGATTCTGTTTTATGAAGACTATCGACAAGAGAGGAATAAATTTAAACAAGATTTCTATGCTAAATAATTTTTCGAGGGAGTTCTGCTCTGTAAAAAATCCAGATATAGATAAATCTATAGCTGAATTATACGAAATAGATAGAGCTAAACCTTATCCACTTTGGTTCTTCTATTCATGTACAGGTCTTGCATCTGCTTGCTTTGCCTGCCTACTTGGAGGAAACCAACTACAAAACTTCATATTCACATTTATAGTTGCCATAATAGGGGATATTATCTATGACCAAACTATGAAGATAAGTTCGATTTCTGCATTTTCGTGCGTGGTAGCATCATTTGTAATAACAATACTCGGTGTTGTACTTACTGAACTACATATAATAAACACACCTACAATGCTTATAGTTGGATCTATCATGCCACTTCTTCCAGGGGTTGCCGTTATAAAATCTATACGTGACCTTATATCTGGAAACCTAATATCTGGTATATCTAGGGTATTTGAAGCTTTTATGATACTTTTATCTATAGCTTCAGGAGTTGGGGTTGTTCTTGATTTATGGTTCAAATTAGGAGGTGTTTTATAATGGGAGATATGTCTTTATGGGCTCACTTTATATTTGCCGCCGTTGCAACAGCTGGATTTGCAGTGTTCTTTAATGTACCTCTAAAACTACTATTCCCATCTGCTATTGTTGGTGGTATTGGTTGGATTGTGTACTTAGTTATTATGGAATTTACAAACAATACATCTCTATCAGGATTTTTAGCAGCCGCTTCTGTATCGGCTATGAGTGAAATCCTAGCTAGAAAAATGTATCAACCTGCAATTCTGTTCGTTATTTCAGGTATACTACCTCTAATTCCAGGGATTGGGCTTTACAACACAATGCTTGCAATTATTCAGGAAGACTACCTATTAGCCGCTACAAAAGGTGCAAGTGCTATGCTTCTTAGCTGCTCTATAGCTCTTGGAGTACTTGTTGTCGCTGCCCTTGTTAGAACTGTAAATATTTATAGATTTAAAGGTGACTTACTTGCCAACCTTAGACCTATACTAAAAAAACGTGAATTTAATATAGAAGCGGATCCTCATACAAAGAAAAAGCCAGGTAAAAAGAAACTTGGTAAGAATATTAAGGTAAAAGAAAAAGACTTCAGCGGACTTGTAACTGAACATACTGCTGAATTTGAGCTTCACTTACACGATGAAGATGAAAAATAAATATATTTAGAAAATAAAAAATGCCCTTTTATCCTACAAATCAATGTATGATAAAGGGCTTTTATTTTCTAAATCTAGAATCTAAAGTATAAGAATGGATTATACGTCGAGTTTACAAGCTTAAATATAACAATCAAGAATATTCCTGTATACACTACTGAATTTAGAATATAACTAACATTCGACTCCAAAATCTTTTCGTTGGCAACTTCAATCTTTCCTCTAATCCAATCCACTATTGGCACACAGAAAATCATAGATAACACTAAAACAAACCAATAATCATTTAAATACGCTGCTACTGTACCATCAAATACAGTACTTGTTCCCATAAAGAACATATTCTTTATAAATTCAATAGAATAACTAAAACTATCGGCTCTAAAGAATACCCATCCTATCATAACAACTAATAGTAAGTATATATGCCTTATAAATCTAGGTACTTTATTTAAAAATTTTCCAAGATATGATTTTTCCATTCCTATCAACAATCCAAAATATAGTCCCCAAGCTATAAATGTCCAGCTTGCTCCATGCCAAAATCCTGTTAAAAACCATACTATAAATAGATTTATATATGTTCTAACATTTCCACGTCTACTTCCTCCAAGTGGGAAATACACATAATCTCTAAACCAACTACCTAAAGATATATGCCATCTTCTCCAAAACTCAGATGCAGACTGCGATATATATGGATAATTAAAGTTCTCTAAAAACTCAAATCCAAACATCTTTCCAAGACCTATAGCCATATCAGAATATCCACTAAAATCAAAGAATATCTGAAGTGAGTACGCTAGTATACCAAGCCATGTGCTTACTACTGTAAGCTGATATGTCTGCATACCAAACACGCTATCTGCAAGCATACCAAGTGAGTTTGATAATAAAACTTTTTTACCAAGACCTATTATAAATCTTCTTACACCATCACCAAATTTAACTATATTATGATCTCTTTCATCTATCTGGTCAGCTACAGTCTGATATCTTACTATTGGTCCTGCTACAAGCTGTGGGAATAAACTGATATATAGTGATAAATCAAATATATTTTTCTGTACCTTTGCATCTTTTCTGTACACATCTATAACATAACTCATCGCCTGAAATGTAAAGAACGAAATTCCAAGTGGCAATGCTATTTCTGGAACAGGTAGAGATGTATTAAATGCTGTATTGATATTTTTCACAAAAAATCCACTATATTTAAATACACCTAACATACATATATTGAAAATAACCGAGATAACAACGCCCGTTACCCTAACTTTATCAGCTCTTTTTTCGTCTACTAAAAGCCCACATAAATAATTAGCACCTATAGATACCAGCATTATGACAACATAAGTTGGTTCTCCCCACGCATAAAAAAACAAACTAGCCAATAAAAGCAAATAATTTCTATATTTTTTGCTCGACAAATAGTACAAAACAAGAACTATAGGTAAAAATACAAATAAAAATACTAAACTACTAAATACCATATTTCTCTCCTTATCTATTCTATCCTATTAGTTAATATAGCATCTACATCAAAACCATTGTTGAACATAAGCATTACTATATT
Organism: Peptoclostridium sp. AF21-18; assembly: GCF_003478825.1. Classification (NCBI taxonomy): domain Bacteria; kingdom Bacillati; phylum Bacillota; class Clostridia; order Peptostreptococcales; family Peptoclostridiaceae; genus Peptoclostridium; species Peptoclostridium sp. AF21-18. The sequence goes on along the minus strand of NZ_QUGE01000033.1, from coordinate 5,903 downwards.
ACTATCACTTATTTTTAATATATCATCCATATTCAAATCAGTCGCTCTTAAATCTACAATCTCTACTTCTTCAAATATATCTGAAAACAGCCAAGTAAGTGGCGCTTGATATGAATCCCTTATCATTAAAACTTTTTCCTTTGTCTTTGCATTTTTATTTACAATTTTATAATAAGAATGGTTTCCAGTATATGCTTTTTCATACGATATCTCTTCATCGTTAATACCATTTCCTATTATATAATTTTCTTCTACTTCCTCAAATTTTCCATCTTTTAACTCATAGTACTTATTATCGTACTTTCTATCCATATATACATACGGTACATCCTCATCTTTACTAAACATTCCATAAAGATTATTATTATAGCTTCCTAAAAACGGCTTATTTTTTATATAACTTGTCTTATATGTATATTTACTTAAATCAACATCCAATCCCATAGTTTTATTTAAGTCGGCAATTATATACTTAAATGCTTCATATGCACCCAAAGAATTCCAATGATGGTCTGTCTTAAAGTAAAATTTTTCTAATGTTTTTTCACTAAAATTATCTACAAAATATTTTCCTATATCTATAGTGTTTATATCATCATCCTTTAACATAGATAAAAACTTTTCGTGATTTTCAAACCCGTAATTTTTATTTATATATTTTTTAGGATACTTATTGTATAATGTTTTAACTTTATGTGGCAGTGAAACATAGTACATTTTCTTATTAGATGTTTTGACCATCTCATTTATTTTTTCTACTTTTTCAACTAATGATTTATACTCATCTTTTTTCTTTTCACTTGTTTCTACGCCTCCCATTATCCAATTATCATCAGCTAGATACAACCCTTTTATATTAGACTTTTTGGTAAACATCTGCCATTTTATATCAGCTTTTATAAGCTCATCTCTAAACATAAACTGGTCAGTATAGTATGTTTCAAAAAGACTTGTAAACGTCTTATCCTTTATAGCTCCAATCCCTGGCATCTGCTGAAGTTCTCTATTTTCAGATTTACTAACATCTTTATCTTCTATAAAAAAATTCGACAATCCCACAGAAAATATAATACTTAAAAAAGGTACTATCAAGAATATTGCCTTTCTTTTATTCAAATTTTGTTCCTCCCCTATTATTTTTCACTCTATAAATTCACTATTATATTATACAATTTTTAATTATAATGTAAAGTTAAATAAACAAATAAAAATGCCACTAATATATTAATAACCTAATAAATTAGTAGCATTTTTTATTAATCTATAAATCGAATAATATTTTTGTGACAACAGGAACGTATTCTCTACTCTCTTTAAACTTTTTATCATTTATCTTTAAGTAGATATAAGAAAGTCCCATAAGTGCAATACCTATCACAGCAGCCACAATTTCTGTAGCTCCAGCAAATCCTATAGCATTAAGTGCATAGTATGAACCTAATATACCAACTATAAGAAGTATCATTGGTATTACATAAACTAAAAATGTAGCCTTCATAACATTTATATGTTCCATACTAACCATAACGTGATCTCCTACCTTAGCGCCGATAGCATTGTCCACTTCAACTAATATCTCTTCAGATTCAGAAGCTGCATTCATACATTTTCCACATTTTGCACAAGCAGACAGTCTCATCATTCTCATTATAGCAGTATCTTCATCAATTATCTCTACTATATATCCGTCCTGATTCATTTGTCCTCCTATTTTAAGAATTTGTAAATATTTTTCATTAGTTCCTCGATAAGTTCATCAGACTCATCTTGGCTCTCGTATTTTATACTCTCGGTAATACATCCTTTTATATGATTTTCAAGAATTATCTTCCCTACTTTATCTATAGCTGCTTTAGCAGCAGATACCTGAACAAGAATATCTATACAATATCTCTCGTCTTCAATCATATTTTGGATTCCCTTTACCTGTCCCTCTATTCTCTTTAATCTTTTAATAAGATCATTTCTGTCATTTCTGGCAGAAAGTTTTCTTTCTTGATTGCCACCTTCGCAACAAGCACACTTTTTATTTTTCATAAAGAATTCCCCGTTCTTTCCCTATTTTTATTTCCTGTTGTCATTTATATTATATCATAGTAATATATCTTTTTTTCAAATCGTACTATAAGTTATTTTTTAAACACAAAGAAATAATACCATATTACTATGAATAATAATAATGATAATGCTATACTTCTACTCTGTCTTTTAGTTTCATCATAACAAGTTCTTGATTTTGGGTTAAATGTAGCATATGGGAATACTAAGAATAATATTGAGTCTATCATTATACATATCTGAGCTAGTGCATCGTTCTGTAAAAGCATTGCTATTATACCTGCTAAACCAAACGCCACCTCAGCGTATAAAGCTATTCTTTGTTTTTTAAATTCTTTATAATATCCTGTCATCTCATCATGACACTCTTTTGAACAGCAGTTTAATTTTATTCCATTTGGTGTAGGAACATCAAGTTTTCTATTTACATTTTTGATATTTCTACCACATTTTGAACACTGTCCAGCTTCTTTCATTATTACTTTTTTTGCCATACCTAATAATTCTCCTTACAATTTCACAATTTTTATAATTCCATTTATTTAGCAATTAGCATATACATTCCAAATGCAAGTACAAACATTAAAATTGCCCCTGAAACAACCATAGCTATTTGGTCTTTTTTAGCATTTTTTGCTCTTTCTTCTTCCATTTTTATATATTCTTCTGTTTTCTTGATTTTAGTTCCGCATTTTCTGCATTTTTCTTCTCCAAATTTCATTGGATGTCCGCAACGCTGACATTTCATTTCAAACCTCTCCTTCTTTCATATAAAAGCTTTTAATTCCACAAATTATATTGTATTACAAGATTCCCTATCTTTCAATACATTAAAAAACACCATATCATTTTACTGATACGGTGTCAATTATTTTGTATTTATCTTATATTCAAAGCAATTAATGCATGTATTTATGTATTAAATAGTAGCATCTGTCCTTTGTAGACGTTGCAAGTGAGTCAAAATAAGCCCAGTTTTCATCTGATTCACTTGTATCCTCAGATCCTACAGCATACGAAGCCATTTCATCTTTTTTGTTGATCCAATCTATCTCATCACTTTTCAATTCTTCTAACTCTCCATTTTCAAGAGCAGCTGAAATATCACTATAAATCATATTTAAAAGAGTATCGTATTTTTTATAAATTTTACTAGTATAGTTTAAGAGTTTTTCTTGATTTCCATTAAGTTCTTCATCTGCAAGCTCTATAGCTTCTTTATCTAACTCATCCATCATACTCAGATATTTATCTTTTTTCTGTAGACCTAAATTTTCGCTGCGTTTAATTTCTTCCTCAGCCTTCTTCTCTCCCTCTGCTTCAGATTTATCATTTCCTTCTTCATCGTCTTTCTCTGTAGCTGCCTCTCCTGATACTTCATACTGTTTCTTGCTAGTTTTTTTAAGTATTTTTAACTCAGACTTTTGAGTATTTATCGTGTTGGCGATATTTTTTCCAGCATTAAAATATCTAGCTACAACTGTGCAGTTTACAAATAAAACTACTAGAACAACTACACTTATAATTATATTTCTAAATAAATTTATTCTATTTTTTCCACGTTCCTTTTTATCATTATCATTGTCCTGAGAAATACTAGTCATTTCTTCTCCACAAATAGGACATACTTTTTCTCCATCTTCTGCTTTTTTCCCACATTTAGGACAGAAATCTGTCATTTCATCACTCCCTTCTTTATGTAATCAACTATATTTACACTTTATTTTGCAAAATATTTATCTATACCATCAGAAATCCCTATAGCAATTTTTTCCTGATAATTTGGATCAGATAATTTTCTGTCCTCTTCAGGATTACTCATAAATCCTGTTTCAACTATAGTAACTGGTATTTTACTCCAATTTATTCCCGACATTGTATCAGTTTCCATTACTCCATTATTCTTAGCTCCTGTTTCATTGCATAGCTCTAAAACTACATCGTCAGAAAGCTTTCTACTCTTATCATAAAGAGATACATATCTATTTCCTGCTGTCTGACATAATGTAAGTGCTCCACTTGCTGCACTGCTATCACTTGAATTACAATGCACTCTTACAAATATATCAGCTCCACTTTGATAAGCTAAATCTGCTCTTTCCTTGTTGCTTATATCTACGTTGTTTTCATTTCTAACCATGTAGACTTCATATCCTCTATCTTTTAAAATCTTTTCCAATTTTTTAGATATTGAAAGAGTAACCTCATACTCAGGAACTTTTGTTTCACATCCTTCTGTGCCAGATGCAACCTTCATTTTTGTTTCTGTAGCTCCAGGCCCTATAGGCTCTTTATCACTATTTTGATTTTGCTGATGTCCGGCATCTATAGCAACTTTTATCCCCTTTGTACTTTTTTTAGCTTCATTACTACTTGAAACAACTTCTTTATTGTCATTGAAGTTGTTGACCTTTACATTAGAAGATTCCTTCTCTTCTAACATATCTAATATTTCTATATTAATCTGCTTCTGCTCTTCTAATTCCCTATTCATTCTTATAGCATTTATAGTTAAAAGAACATTACTCACTAAGAGTACTGATAAAAGTATTAATACTACTTTTTCGTTAATTCTTTTTTTCATTTTCTTTTACCCCTTCCATACTATCTTAATAATTATATACTATAATTATTTATAAGGGTAGAGAAAATATTGTAACCTTTTTAATATGGTGTTAAAATTCATTATATTTTCTCTACCCTTAGCTCATTATTATTTCTCTATTTTATCTATTCTAAGCTTTTTATAAGCTCTACATTGTATTTTTCATAAGCATTTAAATCATTTACGTTATCTGTCGCATATGAATTTGGATGATACCAACTTTTACTTCCAAAGTAATTATTATACTTATCTGTTTTAAATATATAACCGTGTCTTGCAAATATTTCATTTCTTATATACGCAAGCTGGCTATCTGTACATCCACTTAATTCCTCAGGATCTATATACGCACTATCACTTCCTGGGAATAAATATGCATTACTGTCGTTATAATTGCTACTGTAGTAATCAACTGCATAATAATAGTTTGATAAATCTCTTCCTGTAGCATCATAGCTATCATCAGGCTCATCCTGCTGAACACTCTGTTTAGGCTGATTCTGAACCTGTTGCTGCTGTTGTTGATTATTTGCAACATTTGAAGTATTATCCACCTTATTTTTTGATGGAAGATACATATTTAAAGCCAACAATACTGTTACACAGACAGCTACAACTGTTAAGAATATTAATATCGCACTTCCAAATTTTCCACTTTTTGAACTTTCTTTATGGGCAATATTTCTTCTTAATTCATATTCATAGTCATCATCGTAATCATCATCATAATCATATTCATATCTACTTGATCTTTTTCTTAATGGCTCTCCGCATCTATCACAATATTTAGCATCATTTGGCATAATATTTCCACATCTACTACACTTCATTAAAATATCCTCCTATTTTTAATTTCAAACTTCATAGTATATTATACTATATTCATACTATTTTCAAACAGTACAATTTTTAATTTCAACTATACATAGATAAAATCTATAAAACAATATATCTTTTCTTAAAAATAAAAAAGACGTATATCCAAACAATCTGTTTAAATATACGCCTTTAAGTATTGTATATATTTTCTATTTCAATATCCATATTTTACCTTTTCACGTTTAGTTTTTTTATTAAATTTATATTTTGTAAAACTTTATTTTTTATAATTCCATTTTTACAACTATCTTACAGGTATTAAGTTGTAGTTAGCGTCGTAAGTATATACTTTTAAAGTTTTTTTGTGTACTTGAATTTATAATCTAAGTGCAACAAAAAAAGAACTCATATCATTTTCTTG
>NZ_QUGE01000032.1:0-22794 GCF_003478825.1 Peptoclostridium sp. AF21-18 | reverse complement strand
AACGGCACGCTCCGTGGTGTGAGAGGGGCTACAAGTTAGCCCCTACTTGATTGTCTTGAATGAAATAATTTATAACTAAAAAAATGAAGTTCAAATTTATTATGAAATAAGCAATAAAAATGGTATAATATAGAATGTGGAATTATATTTATATAATGAAACAAAAAGTTTTAATAAAGCTTTAAGCTGGGAGGAAAGAAAGAATTGATTATACAAAAGAAATTTCTTATATCAGAGCCAAATTTTGAAAGAGAACTATTTGGAAACTTTGATGAAAATATTAAGCTTATAGAAAAGTCACTAAACATAGATGTAACACTTAGAGAAGGAAACCTTATTTTGATAGGTGAAGAAAAAAATGTAGAAGCAGCAAATAGTTTAATGAATGAGCTACACACTACAGTATCTAAAGGGAAATCGCTAGATAAACAGTCTATACTATATTCATTATCTCTTCTTAATGATGGAGATGAAAATAGAATACAGGAACTTGAAGGTACAATAGTCCTTACTAAGAAGGGTACTCCAGTTCAGCCAAAGACTTTAGGACAGAAAGAATATGTTAAATTAATAGAAAATAATGATATTACTTTTGGTATAGGTCCAGCAGGTACTGGTAAAACATACCTAGCAGTTGCGATGGCTGTTCAAGCATTTAAAAGAGATGAAGTAACTAGAATAGTACTTACAAGACCAGCTGTTGAGGCAGGAGAAAGTTTAGGATATCTTCCTGGAGATTTACAGGAAAAAATAGACCCATATTTAAGACCACTTTACGATGCATTATTTGAAATGCTAGGTGGAGATAAGGTTAATAAATATATAGAAAGAGGTATTATAGAAGTCGCACCTCTTGCATTTATGAGAGGTAGAACACTTGATAATGCATTTATAATACTTGATGAAGCACAGAATACTACATCTGAGCAGATGAAGATGTTCCTTACAAGACTAGGATTTGGATCAAAAGCTGTTGTAACAGGAGATGTTACACAGACAGACCTTCCTTCAAACAAGAAAAGTGGTTTAGTTCAGGCTACATATATATTAAAAGATGTCAATGGAATAGGTATAAAAGAACTGACAGATAGAGATGTTGTTAGACATGAGCTTGTTCAGAGAATAATAAAGGCATATGACAAATATGAGAAAAAAGAAGCCTACAAAAGAGAAAAGAAGGAAGAAAGAAAAAGACAGAATAAATAGTTTGCAAATTGAAAATTAAATAAATTTATAAAAATTAAATAAGCAGGTGGAAATTATGAGATATATATTTGATGATAGACAGGACAAAATAGATATAAAAGATGAACTTTATGAAAAAATAGAGGATATAGTAGAAGAAGTATTAGATTATGAAGGATATAGTGATGATTATGATATAAGTATATCTTTTGTAGACAATAAGGAAATACATGAGCTTAATAAACAGTTTAGAGGTGTTGATAGAGCTACAGACGTACTATCATTCCCTATGCTATCTGATGAATTTGAAGATGTAGAATATGAAGAAATGTCTTTAGGTGATATAGTTGTATCACTTGAAAGAGCTTTAGAGCAGAGTATAGAATATGGACATAGCTTTGAAAGAGAAGTTTGTTTCTTAGTATGTCACAGCATGTTCCATCTTTTAGGGTATGATCATGACACAGAAGAAAATACTAGAGAGATGAGAGAGAAAGAAGAAGCTGTACTTACTAAATTAAATATAACTAGAGATTAGTTTTTTTACTAATATTTTGAAAAAGGGAGTCGGGTCCTATGGAAGAAAACGGTAAAAAAAAGAAGAAAAAGAAACAAAACATAATCAAATCATTTAATGCTGCAATAGAGGGTATTATATATACTTTTAAATCAGAAAGAAATATGAAAATTCACTATATAATAGCAGTTGGAATACTGGTAGTGAGTTTATTATTTAAGCTATCCAGATTAGAATTTATAATGCTTTTAGTTGCTATAACACTTGTTATAGTAGCCGAAATGTTTAATACAGCTGTAGAAAAAACAGTAGACTTGGTTACATCCGAGTATCATGAATTGGCAAAGATAGCTAAAGATGTAGCAGCAGGTGCAGTACTAGTTGTATCATTAAATGCTGTTGCGGTAGGATATATAATTTTCTATGATAAGTTGACTGAGCTTTCAGGATATCTTATTTATTCAATAAGAGAGTCTGAAATGCATATAACATTAATATGTATAGTTATGGTGCTTTTAGCAGTTGTTGCTGCAAAGGCACTTACAAATACAGGAACACCATTAAAGGGTGGAATGCCTAGTGGGCATGCAGCACTTTCATTTGCAATAGCCACAGCTATAACACTTATGACAGAAAGAGTAGAAGCATCCACACTTGCATACTTGATGGCATTTTTAGTTGCACAGAGTAGAATAGAAGGAAAGATACATACATTTTGGGAAACTGTGGCTGGAGGTGTACTTGGTACACTAATTGCAATACTAGTATTCCAGTTAGGTCTTTTCTATTAATTATAAAAAGTTAGGAGAATAATATATGTTTAAATCAGGTTTTGTCAGTATAGTAGGTAGACCAAATGTTGGAAAATCTACTTTGATGAATAATGTTGTTGGAGAAAAAATAGCTATAATGAGCGATAAACCTCAGACAACTAGAAATACAATTCAGGCAGTTTACACTGATGATGAATCACAGGTAGTATTCCTAGATACTCCTGGAATACATAAACCAAAAAATAAACTAGGAGAAATAATGGTAAAAGCTGCTACAGACGCATTTAGCAATGTAGATTTAATACTATTTGTTGTGGACAGCTCAAGAAAAATAGGACCTGGAGATAGAAGAATAATGGAAGACCTTAGAGGTTCTAAGACTCCAATAGTTCTAGTAATAAACAAAATAGATCAGATAGAGGACAAAGATGAATTATTCGACATAATAAAAATGTACGATGATGAAAAAATGTTTAAAGAAATAGTGCCGATATCTGCATTAAAAGGTAAAAATGTAAAAACTCTTATAAATGTTATCAAAGAAGACTTAGAAGAGGGGCCAAAATACTTCCCAGATTATATGGTAACAGATCAGCCAGAAAGAGTCCTAATAGCTGAGCTTATAAGAGAAAAAGTTCTTCATTATGTTGATGACGAGGTACCACATGGGGTAGCAGTTGAGATAGAAAGAATGAAGGCTAGAAAAGATAAAGAAATAATAGATATATCTGCGGTTATTTACTGTGAAAGAGATTCTCATAAGGGAATAATCATAGGTAAAGGTGGTAGAAAACTAAAAGGAATAGGAAAATCTGCAAGACAGGATATAGAATTACTTTTAGGTTCTCAGATAAATCTTCAGTTATGGGTAAAAGTTAAAGAAAACTGGAGAAACTTACAGAATTATATCAATAATTTTGGGCTCAATGATAATAGCAAATAATTGTATTTAATACAAAATATATTAAAAAGGTGGATAAAATGGACAGGACGCAAGAAACATCACAAGATTTATTAGACGAGGTCAAGTCGTTAATTGAAAATCACAAATACTTCGAACTTAGAGAACTATTAGAGGAATATCATATTATAGATATATATGATGTTATGGAAAACTTAGAAGACGAAGGAATGCAGGTAAAATTATTTGAAATACTTCCAAGTGATATGGCAGCATCTATACTAGAAGAAAGTGGAGTTGAATTTTTCAGTAGAATGCTTTCTAAATTAGAAATAGAGCATGCTAAAAATATTTTAGAATGTATGTCATTAGGTGATATGGCGGATATTTTAAATGAACTTGAAGAAGATGAAAGATTAAAGATAATAGATTACCTAAATCCAGAAGATGCAGAAGAAGTTAAAGAGCTTCTATTTTATGAAGGTGACACAGCTGGTGGAACTATGACAAAAGGTTATATATCTATAAATAAAGATATGACTGCACTTCAGGCTATAGAAAAAATGAGAGAAGAGGCAGAAGATGCAGAAACAATCTACTATATATATGTAGTTGATGATGAGGAAAAATTAGTTGGAGTACTTTCTCTTAGAGAACTTATCGTAGCTAGAGATGAAGCTATAGTAGAAGATCTTATGATAGAAAATCTTATATCAGTTTACGACTATGAAGATAGGGAAGAAGCAGTTAGATTGGTATCAAAATATAATTTAGTTGCAATTCCAGTTGTAGACAAAGAAGGAAAACTTAGAGGTATAATAAAAGTAGACGATATAATAGATGTTATGGAGGAAGAGGCTAACGAAGATATGTATAAGTTAGCAGGAAGCTCTGAACACGAAAGAGATACTGCAGAAGATGAAAATTCAACTTTATCACAGCAGATATTATCGTCAATAAGAGGTAGAATGCCGTGGCTTTTATTAACTTTAATTGGAGGATTATTGGCTTCAAGCTTAATGGCAAACTTCGACACTTTAATAAGAACAAATTTTGTGGAACTTCTATTCTTTGTTCCGTTAGTTATAGGAATGGGTGGAAATATAGGATGCCAGGCATCTTCAGTTACAATAATAACTCTATCTAACAGAGAAATATCAGGTAAAGATATTGCAAAAGAAAGTTTAGTTGGGATAATTACAGGATTGATATGTGGAATAATTACAGCTGCTGTAATATTCTTTGTAAAAGACAATATTAATATGGCATTGGTTATTTCAATATCTTTATTTGTAAATATGGTTATAGGAGCTTTAATAGGTGTATTAGCACCAGTTATGCTTACTAAACTAGATTCAGATCCAGCTACAATATCTGCACCAGTTATCTCTACTATTTTAGATATAATTGGTATAGGAGCTTATTATTTAACGTCTAGCATACTACTTTCACAGATAATAGGATAATAAATTAAAGATTATAATAATATAAATATATAAAAGTTAATGAAAGTATAGTATAATTAATATAATAAAAAGGATTGATAAATTTGGTTATATTCAACACACAAGGAATAGTTCTTAGAACATCTAGATATTCCGAAAATGATGTGATACTTACTATTTTTACTAGAAATTTAGGTAAAGTATCAGCAATAGCCAAAGGTGCAAAGAGAAATAAATCAGCACTACTTCCTTCAGCACAGCTTTTTGCATATAGCAATTTTACCTTAAAAAAACAGAGGGGAATGTATAGAGTATCTCAAAGTGAGATAATAAAAAGTTTCTATGATATATCTTATGATATAGATGCATTTTCATATGCGTCTTATATATCTAGATTAGTAGAAAATTCTCTTCTTGAAAATCAGACAAATCGGAAGCTGTTTAATTTAATAGTTAAAACAATGTATTTATTATCTCAAAAAGATGTAGATAAAGAGTTTATAACAGCAGCTTTTGAATTAAAGTTTTCTGATTGTATGGGATTTAGACCTATTACTGATAGATGCTCTGTTTGTGGAGATGAATCAGATCAAAGGGCTATCTTCAATATAGAAGAAGGTGGAATGCTTTGTAAAAAATGTGCAGAAAACTTCTCGGGAAACATAAGACTTGATGTAACAACGAGAAAGCTTATGAATTATATACTGTCAAATGAAATTGAAACTGTCAGCAGAGCAAAGGTAAACAAAGTGCTGACAAAGGAGCTTTCAAAATTAATGAAACAGTACTTAACAGCATATGTAAGTAATTTAAATATGAAATCACTAAACATCTTAGATGATTTACATAAGTTTTAAAAAGGAGCTGATATTATGAGCAGTATAACAATTGAAATGGTGGATAAAGTAATGGAAAGAGTGCCATCAGCTAGTTACAAAGAAGTAAAAGAGGCACTAGTTCATTCTGATGGAGATATTCTAGAAGCTATAATCTACCTTGAAGAAAATTCAGGAGCAATAAAAGCAAAGAAAAAAGTTGAAGACTTCTTTGAAAAAAGCAAAGAAGATGCTGAGGAAGTTAGAAAAAATACAGAAGAAAAAATTGGCAAAGATGTAGAAGAGCTTAAAGCTCAGTTAAAAGAATTATTTGCTAAAAGTAATAGAGTAAGAGTAGTCGTTGAAAAAGAAGGCAAAATAATAATGAACATTCCATTTACAGTTGGTGTATTAGGAATAGCTATGATGCCTCTTCTTACAATTCTTGGGCTATCAGCTGCTGTATTATCTAAATATAGAATAAAAATACAGAATGAAGCTGATGGAGAAACTGTTGATTTAGGAGAACTTAACGAAGAAAAAGCTACAGTATTAAAAGATATGTTTATTAATACAGCTAAAGACTTAAAAGAAACAGTTGTAAAGAAAAAAGAAGAAAAAGACGATAAAGATATAACAGATGATTTAATAAATGAATGTGAAAAAGACGAAAATGCTGAATAGCAGATTAAAAGTATCAAATTTATATTGATAAAGTTTATTTAATATCTATTACAAAGTAATTGGTATTTAAAACATAAAAGTATTGCAAAGTAGCCTTTCGTGTAACGCGGAAGGCTATATATATTTAGGAGGGATTTTTATGAATTTTCAGGAGATGATTCTTGCTTTACAGAGATATTGGTCTAAGCAGGGATGTATCATTACACAGCCTTATGATGTTGAAAAAGGTGCAGGAACAATGAATCCAAATACTTTCTTAAGATCACTTGGTCCAGAACCATGGAAAGTATGTTATGTTGAACCATCAAGAAGACCAGCAGATGGTAGATACGGAGAAAACCCAAACAGATTATATCAGCATCATCAGTTCCAGGTTATATTAAAACCATCACCAGATGATATACAGGATTTATACTTAGATAGTTTAAAAGAAATAGGTATAAACCCATTAGAACACGATATAAGATTCGTTGAAGATAACTGGGAAGGAGCTACTGTAGGTGCTTGGGGGCTAGGCTGGGAAGTTTGGCTTGATGGAATGGAAATCACTCAGTTTACATATTTCCAGCAGGTAGGAAATCAGGAATGTGAATTAGAAACAGGAGAGATAACTTACGGTCTTGAAAGAATAGCTATGTATATACAGGACGTAGATAGTGTATATGACTTAAAATGGAATGATGAGTTAACTTACGGTGATGTATTCCAGAAACAGGAATATGAAAACTCTGTTTACTCATTTGATGAATGTAATGCAGAATTATTATTCCATTTATTCGACGAATATGAAAAAGAAGCATTAAAATTAATGGATAAAGGCCTTGTTATACCTTCTTATGATTACGTATTAAAATGTTCTCATACTTTCAATACTCTTGATGCAAGAGGAGCAATTGGGGTAAGCCAGAGAGCAGCATTTATAGGTAGAGTAAGAAATATGGCAAAAGTAGTAGCCGAAACATATATAAAACAGAGAGAAGAAATGGGATTCCCTCTATTAAAAAAGGATGGTGACAAATAATGAATAACTACCTTTTATTTGAAGTAGGCGTTGAAGAAATGCCATCAAGATTCGTTGCAAGTACTTTAAAACAGATAAAAGAAAGTACTGAAAAAATGCTTAACGAAAAAAGAGTTAAATTTGATAATATAGAAACTTTCGCAACTCCAAGAAGATTAACATTTGTTATAAATGGTTTAGCAGAAAGACAGGAAGACCTTGAAGAAGAAGTAAAAGGACCTTCTAAAAAAATATCATTAGATGCTGATGGAAACTTTACTAAACCAGCACAGGGATTTATGAGAAGTAAAGGATTAAATCCAGAAGATATATACTTTAAAGAAGTAGGAAAAGATGAATATCTATTTGCTACAATAAGAGAAAATGGTGCTGAAACAGCAGAAGTATTAAAAGAAATACTTCCACTAGCTGTAAAATCAGTTGTATTCCCTAAAGCAATGCACTGGGCAGGAAAAGATATAAGATTTGTTAGACCTATAAGATGGTTAGTAGCTCTTCTTAACGATGAAGTACTTCCAGTAGACCTTGAAGGAATAATAGCTTCTAATGTGACTAAAGGACATAGATTCTTAGGCTCTAAAGAAATAGTTGTAAACTCATTAGAAGATTACAAAGCTAAATTAAGAGAAAACTATGTAATACTTGACCAGGATGAAAGAAAAGCTATGATAGTTGAACAGGCTAACAAAGTAGCTGAATCTTTAGGTGGAAAAGTAATAATGGACCCAGACCTACTAGATGAAGTAACTTGCATAGTTGAATATCCAACTGCATTCTACGGAGAATTTGATAAAGAATACTTAAAACTTCCTAAGAGAGTTGTAATAACTCCAATGCAGGATCATCAGAGATATTTCCCAGTAGAAGATGCTGATGGAAATCTTCTTCCAAACTTTATAGCTGTTAGAAATGGTGACAGCTTCGGTATAGAAAATGTAAAAGCTGGTAATGAAAAAGTTCTTGAAGCTAGACTAGCAGATGCATTATTCTTCTACAGAGAAGATACTAAGAAAAACTTAGAATCTTATAAAGAAAGATTAAAAACTGTTGTATTCCAAGAAAAACTTGGAACAATATACGATAAATCAGAAAGAATAACAAAACTTTCAGCTGTAATAGCAGACTCTTTAGGATGTACAGATAAAAAAGCTGATATAGTAAGAGCAGCTGAACTTTGTAAAGCTGACCTTGTTACTAACATGGTATTCGAATTCGATGAACTTCAGGGATACATGGGTATGGAATACTCTAAACTTGAAGGAGAAAATCCAGCAGTATCACAGGCTATATATGAACACTATATGCCAGTATCAGCTGGTGCAGAAGTTCCAGCTTCATTAGAGGGTTCAGTAGTATCTATAGCAGATAAATTAGACTCAATAGCTGGTTTCTTTGCGATAGGTATACAGCCAACAGGATCTCAGGACCCATTTGCTCTAAGAAGACAGGCTTTAGGTATATTAAACATACTAATGGAAAATAAAATAACATTAGACTTAAAAGAAATAACTGAAGCTGCATTAGACAACTATACTGAATTAGAATTCAACAAAGAAGAAGTAGTTGGACAGATGTTAGACTTCTGCTCAGAAAGAATTAAAAACTTATTCAAAGATATGGGAATAAGATACGATGTCGTTGAAGCAATATTAAATGCTGATATAAATGATATAGCAGATATGCATCATAGAGCATTAGAACTTAACGAATGGATAAATAAAGATGAATTAGTTGAAATGCTTACTGCATTTAACAGAGTTTCTACTTTAGCTGAAAAAGCAGAAGGTATAAATGTTGATGAAGCTTTATTAGTTGAAGCTCCAGAAAAAGAATTATACGAAGCATTCAAATCAGTTAAAGAAGAAGTTAAAGTACATCTTGCTAACAAAGATTACGGAAAAGCACTTGATTCATTTGCTACATTAAAACCAGCAGTTGACAATATGTTTGACAATGTAATGGTAATGGATAAAGATGACAATGTTAGAAATAACAGATTAAATATGTTAAAGAACATATCTGATACTATGTTAACTATATGTGACCTTAACAAAATAGAATACAAATAATAAATTATATTAAAATATAAGTATCTAACTTTAGATTAACAGCTTTGTTAGTTTAGGTTAGATACTTTTTTTTGTCATTATATTAAAATATAAGTAGTTAAATGTAATTGAGGGTATAGAAAAATAAAATTATTAAAAAATATGTATAGAAAAAATCTATAATATTAAGAAAACCTTTCGTTTTAGCAAAATCTATAATATAATAGCTGAGGATAGAAAAAAACTATAACTCTATTTATAAAGTTATTAAAACTTTAATGAGAAATAATTCAAAATAAATTAAGTGGGAGGTTGAGTTATGAAAAAGAAGTTGAGTGTAATATTTGCATTAGTTTTATGCTTAACATCAAGTCTTTTTGTTGGATGTAGTAAAAAGACAGAATCTGTAGATTCGAGCAAGATAGAAGCCCGGATAAATGATTATAAAGATGTTGAATTTTTAATTAGTGCAGATGAATTAAATGGTATTTTAGGTGATAAGAATGTACTATTATTTGACTGTAATAAACCTGAAGTATATGAAAAAGGTCATATACCAGGTGCTGTAAATATAGGATTACAGGCATTTACTAGAGCAGATGGTAAAATAGGTGAAGAAGGTTGGGGGACAATAGTTGATAAAGAAGAACTAGCTAAAAGATTAAAAAATCTAGGTATAGATAATGATAAAACTATAGTTTTCTACTCAGATACAACTAAAGGACCAGGTGCAGATGGTAGAGCAGTTTGGCAGTTAAGAATGGCAGGAATGGATAATGTTAAATTCTTAAATGGTGGTTTAACATATTGGAATGAAAAAGGATATGAAACAACAAAAGAAGTTTCAGAAGCTGTTCCTACAACAAAAGAAGTTGTATTAAAAGATTATGATACACATAATTCTACAACAAAAGAAGAACTTTATAATAACTTAGGAAAAGAAGTTTTAATAGATGTTAGAACTGAAAAAGAATATAAAGGATCTCAAGATGTTGGAGAACCTAGAGGTGGACACATAAAAGGTGCTGAATTTAGATTATGGCAAGATTTAATGTATCCAAATGGTGTAATAAAAAGTAAAGAAGAAATAAAGAAAATAATGGCAGAACATAATGTAGAGCTAGGCGATACATTCTGTGTATACTGAACTATGGGTATCAGGTCAGGATATGTGACTATGATACTTGAAGCCGTTGGCTTCGATAATGTTAAAAACTATGAAGGATCAATTTACGAATGGGGAGGAGATTCTTCAATGCCTATGGAAAAATAATAAATACATAGGAAGTTAGTAGTAAGGAGAAGTTAAATGATAAAAAATAAAAGAACATTAATGAAAATAGGGGTAGTTGTTCTTGTATTAATGTTATATTTTTTCGTAACACCTATAAAAATTACAATAAATCAGATGATATTTTATTTATCTAATTTAGACTTAGACTCATTAAAACAATATATACTATCTTACGGAGCATTAGCACCAATAATATCATTTATTTTAATGTTAGTTCAATCTGTGGCTGCACCGTTACCAGCATTTTTGATAACATTTTCAAATGCTGCGTTATTTGGCTGGGTATGGGGAGCAGTTTTATCTTGGTCAAGTGCAATGGCTGGAGCAGCACTATGTTTCTTCATAGCTAAATTTTTAGGTAGAGATGTAGTAGAAAGATTGACAAGCAAATACGCTATAGATAGTATAGATGAATTTTTTGATAAATATGGTAAATATACAATTTTAGTTTGTAGATTATTGCCATTTATATCTTTTGATATAGTGAGCTATGCGGCAGGGCTTACATCTATGAAATTTTTACCATTCTTTATAGCAACTGGAATAGGTCAGCTTCCAGCAACAATAGTATATTCTTATGTTGGAGGCATGCTTACAGGTGGAGCTAAATTATTTGTAACTGGTTTAATGATATTATTTGCATTATCAGTTATGATTTATATGTTCAAAAAAATATATAATGATAAAAAATCTAAATAATATATTATAATAAAGATAGCTGTAAATATTTACAGCTATTTTTATTATGTAATAACTATTACAAAAAATTATAATGTCATAGAAAAAAAATATGAATATAATTTAAGTAAATATCTATAATATTTGTTTTATTAAAATATATAGAGTATACTTTAAATATATAATTAGGCATTTAGCTTATAAATGAAAACGGAAAAAGAGGATAAATAATGAAAGAAACAAAAGAAGCATTAATACTATTTAGTAGAATTCCGATAGCAGGGCATACAAAAACGAGATTGATGCCTTTTTTATCAAGAGAAGAATGTGCTGAATTACACTCAGCATTTTTAAAAGATATATTCAATACATTTAAAAATACAGGAAGAGATATATTTATATTTCATACACCAGATGATTTAGATAATTATATAGAAAAGCACTTTGAAGGATATGTTGAAAAAGATATACAAAGTGGAGAAGATTTAGGTGAAAAGATGTTTAATGCCATAGACTATGTATTATCAAAGGGATATGAAAGCTGTATACTTACTGGAGCAGATATTCCAGAGATTACTATATCTAGCTTAGAAAAGGGATTTGAGGTGTTAAAAGAAAAGGATATAGTTTTAGCTCCAACTGCAGATGACGGATATTATATGGTGGGGATGAAAAAAGCTACAGATGCGATATTTACTAATCAGCATTATGGAAGTGGAAAAGTAATAGAAAATGCCGTACTAGCTGCAGAAAAATCTGGGCTTACAGTAGGATTTTCTGACTTATACGTGGATATAGATACAAAAGAGGACTTAAAACTTTTATATGAGAGAATAGAAAGTGATGAATACGAGTGTCCTAGCACTAAAAAATATATAGATGAAGTAATTAAGGAAAGGCTGGATAAATTATGTTAGATAAAAATATAGTAGATAGTTATATAAATATAAAAGAATTTAAAAAGTTTTTCAATGTAAGTGATGATTATAGATTAAAGTCAGAACTATTAGGACGGGGTGAATACAATATAAATTATATATTTACTTTAGAAGATGGAACAAAAAAAGTAATCAGATTCAATACAAAGAGCCAGATGGATTTAGAAAATCAGATAGGATATGAATACAATGCACTTAAAATACTTGAAAAATCAGGAAGAACACCGCATGTATACTACCTAGATGATAGTAAAAAAGAGATAGATTATGGTGTACTTGTTATGGAATACCTACCAGGAAAGCCATTAGTATACGAGAATGATTTAAAAAAGGCAGCTTACATATTAGCTGATATACATTCTGTAGAGGTGCCAAGTGAAAATACTTTTGTAATTCCAGAAAATCCATTATATGCAATGCTTGATGAGTGTAAAAATATGGCATCTGTATATATAAATTCAGAATTAGGCAACGAAAAAACAAAGGAAACTATAAAAAGATTAATATCAAATGCAGAAAAATCTCTTGAGGGAGAGTACGAATGTGGAGAGTATAGAATAATAAATACAGAGCTAAACTCAGGTAATTTCTTAATAAATGGAGATGAAAAAGAAGGGTTTAAAAACTATCTTATAGATTGGGAAAAGCCGATACTTGGAGAAATAGAACAGGATTTAGGACATTTCTTAGCTCCAACTACAACATTTTGGAAAACAGATACAATACTTACAAGAGAAGATATAGATGGATTTGTTGAGGAATACAAAAAAGCTATAGATGGAAGAATAGATACATCAAAAGTTGAAGAAAAATTGGATATATATCTAAAAATGACTTGCTTAAGAGGTACAACTTGGTGCTCTATGGCATGGGTTGAATATCAGGCACCAGACAGAGCTATAAAAAATGAATTTACTTACAACAAGATAAAAGCGTATCTTGAAGATGGATTCTTAGAAAATATAGAAAAAACTTACTTTAGATAATAATATGATTTTGAAAGGAGAATAATATTGATACAAGTAAATAAAAGAATAAAACAGGTTTCAATAGTGGTACTACTTTTATTATGTGTATTTATATATAAAAAATATTTAAGTGAAATATCTGTTGAAGATCTTAGAGTATATATAGAAGGATGGGGAGTATTTGCACCAATTGCATACATTTTAGCATTTACGATACTTCCAATAGCATTTTTCCCAGTTCCAATACTTGCTGTTGTAGCAGGAGTTGTTTTTGGGATGTTCAAAGGAACAATTTATACATTAATAGGTGCTTGGATGAATAGTGCAGTAATGTTTATTATGGCAAAAGTAATGGCTAGAGAGATGATATTAAACTTTTTAAAAGATAAATTATCACCTAGTATGTGGCAGGCATTTATAGAGGCAGATGGAAAAAAATCTTTCTTTATAATATTTGTACTTAGATTAATTCCAGCAGTTCCATACAATGTAATAAACTATGGCGCGGGTCTTAGTGGAATGAGTTTTAAAAGTTATATAATAGCTACTATGGTTGGGATATTCCCGGGAACACTAGTGTTTATAAATATAGGAGATAAAGCATTAGATATGGGTGACCCTAATTTCATGATTGCAATAGCACTTTTAGTAATATTAACAGTAGTTTCTTTAGTGCTAGCTAAAAAAGTAATGCCTGCAAAGGACGATGAAAAGAAAAAAATAGAGTAAATATGTACAAGGAATAAGTATAATGAATATAAAAAAAGATTATATTTCAATAATAATACCAGTATATAACGAAGAAAATAATATAGGAAAACTTATTGATAATTTAGAAAAATTTACTGGAGATTTTGAAGTTATCTTTTCTGATGGTGGATGTAAGGATAAAACATGTCAGATTATAGATGAGAGAATAAAAGATAAACCTAATTATAAGCTAATAAAATCTGAAAAAGGTAGAGCAAATCAGATGAATAATGGGGCAAAGGCATCTATAGGGGATACACTATTTTTCTTACATTGTGATAGTCAAGTAGAATCTGATATTTTAGAAAAGATAGAAGCAGCTGTAAATAGAGGTGTCAAGTTTGGATGTGCAAAGCTAAGATTTGACAGTAGAGGAATTCTAATGAAGATATGTGGATTTATGTCTAATTTTAGAGTGAAACATAGGAAAATAGCATTTGGAGATCAGGGAATTTTTATAGATAGAAACGTGTTCTTTGAAAATGGAGGATACAGAAGTATACCACTTATGGAAGATTATCAGTTATCTATTGACATGAAGGAAAAATATCCAGTAGAGCAAATAGATTCGTATATAACAACTTCAGGTATAAGATTTGAAAAAAATGGAAAATTAAAGACTATGTATAGGATGCAAGTTCTTCAAAAGATGTATAGAGATGGAGAAGATATAGATAAAATTGCATCTATGTATAAATAAGCCTAAATATAAAGAGTTTGATTAAAATAATTAAAAATTGGATGTGAGTAATATGGAAGTACAGGAAAAACTTCAAAATGAAGTAGCAAATTGTATTGAATGTGGTTTATGCACAAAAAATTGCAGTTTTTTAGAGAAATATGATTTAAATTTAGCAGATTTTTCTAAAAGACCAGATTTAGCATATAACTGCTTTTTATGTGGAGATTGTCAGAGAGTTTGTCCAGAGGGTATAGATGGAAGAAATATAGCTATAATGATGAGAGAAGATTCTGTTGAAAAGAACGGAGATAAAATAGCAGAAGATGGATACTCAATGTTGTTAAAAGAAAAAATAAACTATAAATTTAAAAATTATAAATCTGCAAATAGCAAAGTTGTTCTATTTACAGGATGTAATTTTCCATCATTTTATCCTGGAGCCACAAGCAAAATATCAGATATTTTGAAAGAATATGGAATAGATACAGTTTACGATTGTTGTGGGAAACCTGTATCTGAGCTAGGTCTAAAAAAAGAGGCTGAAAAAATAATAGAAAATATCAACAATGAATTGAAAAAAAGAGAAGTAGAAGAGGTAGTAATGCTTTGTCCAAACTGCTATTATTTCTTAAGAAATAAAATAGACGCAAAGGTTGTTAGTATTTATAAAAAACTTGATGAGTTAAACTTAGGAAAAAAATTAGATAAAGATATGAAGATATTTATGCCATGTCCAGATAAAGAAGCTAGGTTTATATTCAAAGATATAGAAAAATTCTTGCCAGATAGTGATGAATCAGAAGAAAATAAAAAAATAGAAATAATAAAAGCTCAGTGTTGTGGGCTTGGAGGGTGTGCATCTGCAAAAGAAAAAGAAATATCTCAAGGATTTACAAGTGATGCAATAGAAAAAGGTGGAGATGACTTTTATGTTTACTGTGCATCATGTGCGGGGAATTTTAGACGTGGTGGAGCAGAAAACGTATCACATATATTAAATGAAATTATTGAAATAGATGAAAAGCCAGAAAAGGGAATAAAAAGTTTAACTAATAGGATGAAGTTTAAGTTTAAAAGATAGTAAGTATATATCAAAAAATTAGAAGTAGTCGATAAAAATCGTATTTTGAACTTCAAATATATTAATATTTCCTGTGAAAATACTGATTTTTATATAAATAAGAATTGGAGGAATTAAAAATGGATTGTTATTTTGAAAAAGAAGACTTAATGAAATTTGGCTCAGGTATAATAGGTGAAGATGCTCCGGATTTATGGAATAAATTCATGAGCTACTACGGCTCAGTATTCGAAGATGGAGCATTAACAAAGAGAGAAAAATCTTTAATAGCATTAGCAGTTGCTCACGCTGTTAAATGTCCATATTGTATAGATGCATATACTACTGGATGTTTAGAAAGTGGTGCTAACCAGGAACAGATGACAGAAGCTCTTCACGTTGCTGCAGCTATAAGTGGTGGAGCAACATTAGCTTTCGGTGTTCAGATGAAAAATAATGCAAATAAATTAGAATTATAAAATTAGGGGGATTTTATTATGAATAGATTAGAAAATCTTGAATGTATAACACCATTTGCAGAAAAAGTAGAGCATAAAGAATGGTTAAAAACTAATGAAAAATTAACAACTTTACAGGTAAATGTAGGTACTTTATGTAATTTAGCTTGTAAACACTGTCATGTTGAAGCAGGTCCAAATGGAAAAGAAATAATGCCAAAAGAAGTAATGGATGCGTGTTTAGAATTAGTTAAAAAGAATCCTTCATTTACTACAATAGATATAACTGGTGGTGCTCCAGAAATGAATCCTAACTTTGAATGGTTTATGGAAGAATCTGCAAAATTAGTTGATAGAGTAATAGTTAGAAGTAATATAGTAATACTTCAGGAAGAAGGATACACTCACCTTCCAGAAAAATTTGCTGAAAATAAAATAGAAGTAGTTGCATCTTTACCATACTACTCAGAAAAAGACTGTGATAGACAGAGAGGTAAAGGAGTATTCAAAAAAATAATAGCTGGTCTTCAGAGATTAAATGAACTTGGATATGGAAAAGATAAAGACTTAGTATTAAACTTAGTATACAATCCAGGTGGAGCATTCTTCCCACCATCTCAGGAAAGTTTAACAAAACAGTATAAATCAAAATTATTTGCTGATCATGGAATAGTATTTAACTGTGTATTTAATATAATAAACAATCCAATAGGAAGATTTGGAGCATTTCTTGAAAGAAGTGGAAATCTAGTACCGTATATGTGTAAACTAGAAGGAAGTTTCAATGAAAGTGCTGTAGAAAATATGATGTGTAGAGATCAGATATCAGTAGGTTGGGATGGAAAGGTTTACGACTGTGACTTCAACCAGGCTGAAGGTCTTGAAATCGAGGGAAAGAAAAACATATTTGATTTATGTAAAGATGGAATAGAAGTAAGAAATATAATAACTGGAAAACACTGCTATGCTTGTTGCGCTGGAGAAGGATCAAGTTGTGGTGGATGTACAACTGAATAAAATATATAATAAATAAATAAAAAATAGGCTGTTGTAAAAATAAAATTACAACAGCTGTTTTTTTATAATATTTCTTCTAAAACTTCTATTATATCTACTACTAGCTGAGGACAGAATGACATCATTTTACCACTTTCTAGTAATACATTCATATCTTCAGGTATAGATGGATTTAAGCCATCAAGTAGATTTTTACATACACAAGAGTTGTGTTTTTCTGCGAATTTTTGCTTGAATTCCATAAGTTTTCCTATGTTTTGATTTTTGACATCTGGAGTATTTGGCTCATAATGACCATATTTTAGACCTATAACCATTAATGCACCAGCATATGCGCCACATGTTTCTCCGGCAAACATACCTGCTCCAAAACAAGCAGCCATTTTTTTTGCTGTTTTGTCATCAATTCCTAAATCTTCTGCAAAATAAGAAACAATTACCTGAGAGCAGTCGAATCCCTGTGCAAATAATTCTGCAACTTCATTTGTTGTTATCATAATTTATCACCTCAAATTAAGAATATAGAAAAAAATAACTTACGTCAATAAAATAAAAGATTATAAATAAAATATAATCTATAGCAATTAAAAATAGAAAAAAACTATTGAAATTTTATATAAATTTGAAAATTAAAAAATATATTTAATTATTTGTTATTAATACAAATAAAACATACTAAATGATAGATTAATCTATAACAATTTATTTAAAAATCTTTAAAAAGATTGTATGTATTTTAAATACATGGGGGTATATTTAATATAATTGATTAAAAATTAAAGATAAAAGCTTAGAAAATATTCAAAAATAATTAATTATTAAAAGAAAATAAAAAATAAAATAGAAAAATTATAATATACTATTTATAATACATTAAATATGAGTTATAATTATAAATAGGATGAGCTGATATCGTGTAAATAGGCATAAAAAATATATTAATGTATCATAAATATGGTATAAATTATAAATAATGTACTGTATTTATAAATAAAATATAATTTTTCTATTTACAGAATGGTACATAAGGTTATATAATATACAATATAAGCGTGCTAAGGAATAAAGTATAGCACAATGGAGGAAGGTGATTAAAATTCAGCTTAATGATAGGCAGTTAAAGATAATAGATATAGTTAAGGAACATGAACCTATAACAAGTGAAAGAATTGCCGCAAGTTTAAATGTCACTCGTGCTACACTTAGATCAGATCTTGCCATATTAACTATGACAGGAATACTTGATGCAAGACCTAAAGTTGGATATTTTTACTCAGGAGTAAACGAAATCAATCTAATAGGTAGTAATATAAAAGAGAGAAAAGTTGAAAGTGTTATGAGTATTCCAACACTAGTAAAGAAAGATTCGAGTATATACGATACAATTGTTACAATGTTCCTATCTGATGTAGGAAGTATAGTTATAATTGACGATAATGACAATCTATGTGGTGTTGTTTCAAGAAAAGACCTTTTAAAGGCAACAATAGGTGGTGCAGATATAAATAAGATGCCTATTGGTATGATAATGACTAGAATGCCTAACATAGTAACGTTGAATAAAGATGATTCAATAACTACAGCAGCTAAAAAGATAATAGAGCATGAAGTTGATTCAGTTCCTATAGTTGAAAGAGATAAGGACGATGAGTCAAAAATGAGAGTTGTTGGAAGAATATCTAAAACGAATATAACCAAATTATTTTTAGAAATGGTAGATAGTTAGGAGGAATGTCAGTGGATAATAAGTTGATGATATATGCAATATCTGATTCGATTGGAGAAACTGCTAGAAATATGATAAAGGCGGCTATGTCACAGTTCTACGGTCGTGATCCATACGAGATAAAAAGATTTCCTTTTGTAACAGAAAAGGAAATGCTTTTAGATATATTAGAAAATGCTAAAAAAGAAGATGCTATAGTAGTTTACACATTAGTTGAAGATGAAATGTGCGACATTATAACAGAATTCTCAGAAAGAGAAGGAATCAGCTCAATAGACCTTATGTCAGATATGCTTAAAAAAATAAGCAGTCGTTTAGACAAAAAACCAAAAAGAGAACCAGGAATAATAAGAAAGTTAGATGAATCATACTTCAAGAGAATAGACGCAATAGAGTTCGCTGTTAAGTATGACGATGGTAAAGATCCAAGAGGAGTTCTTAAAGCTGATTTAGTTCTTGTAGGTATATCAAGAACATCAAAAACTCCACTTAGTATGTATTTAGCTAATAAACATATAAAAGTGGCAAATGTTCCTCTAGTTCCAGAAGTTCCGATTCCAAAAGAATTATCTGAAGTAAGTACTAAAAAAATTATAGGGCTTACTAACTCACCAGAAAAATTAAATGAAATCAGAACTGAAAGACTTAAAGCATTAGGACTTTCAAGCAAAGCAAACTACGCTAACTTTGAAAGAATACTAGATGAGCTTGACTATTCTGAAAACGTATTCAAAAGATTGGGGTGTCCAGTCATCAATGTAGCAAATAAGGCTATAGAAGAAACAGCTGGAATAATCCTAGATATAATGAAAGAAAATGGGTTAAATATATTCAAGGACGGAGAAATATAATTCTAACGTAATTGAATAAGATGTAAAGTGTGTAAAAAATGTTAAATAGTGGTTGAAAAATACAACCACTTTAAATAAATATAATATCAAAAAGTTTAAGGTTATAAATTTTTAAATTTAATGGGGGTTAAAAAATGGAAACTAAGTATGTTTATAGTTTTAGTGAAGGTAGTAAAGAAATGAAATCTTTACTAGGAGGTAAAGGAGCCAATTTAGCAGAAATGACTAAAATAGGGTTACCAGTTCCTCAGGGATTTACAATAACTACAGATGCTTGTAATGATTACTACGATAATGAAAAAACTATAAGAGCAGAAATCGTAGCAGAAATAGAAAAACATCTTGCAGAATTAGAAGAATTACAGGGTAAAAAATTAGGATGCACTAAAAATCCTTTATTAGTATCAGTTCGTTCAGGTGCTGTATTCTCAATGCCAGGTATGATGGATACTATATTAAACCTTGGTTTAAATGATAACAGTGTATTAGGATTAGCAGATGCAACTCAGAATGAAAGATTTGCTTATGATAGTTACAGAAGATTCATACAGATGTTCTCAGATGTTGCTATGGAAGTTCCAAAATATAAATTTGAAAACGTATTAGACAGAGTTAAAGAAGAAAAAGGATACAAATTCGATACTGATTTAACTACTGAAGATTTAAAAGGTATAGTTGAAGAATTCAAAGCTATATACAAAAAAGAAGTTAAAACTGACTTCCCACAGGATCCAAAAGAACAGTTAATGCTTGCAATAGAAGCAGTGTTCAGATCTTGGAACAACCCAAGAGCTATAGTATATCGTAAATTAAACGAGATATCTCATAAACTTGGTACAGCAGTAAATATACAGTCAATGGTATTCGGTAATATGGGTGAAACAAGTGGTACAGGTGTTGCTTTCACAAGAAACCCAGCTACTGGAGAAAACAAATTATTCGGTGAATACTTAATAAATGCACAGGGTGAAGACGTTGTTGCAGGTATAAGAACTCCACAGGATATATCTACTCTTCAGAATGTAATGCCAGAAATATACGACCAGTTCGTAAAAGTAACTCATATACTTGAAAATCATTACAAAGATATGCAGGATATAGAATTTACTATAGAAAATGAAAAATTATTCATACTTCAGACTAGAAATGGTAAGAGAACAGCTAAAGCTGCTATAAATGTTGCTGTTGATTTAGTTGAAGCAGGAATAATAGATAAAAAAGAAGCTATAATGAGAGTTGAACCTAACCAGTTAGACCAGTTATTACATCCAACATTTGAAGATAAAGCTTTAAAAGAAGCTACTGTATTAGCTAAAGGTCTTCCAGCATCTCCTGGTGCAGCTTGTGGTAAAGTTTACTTCAATGCTGACGATGTTGTTGCTGCAGTTGAAGGTGGAGAAAAAGTTCTTCTTGTTAGACAGGAAACTTCTCCAGAAGATATAGAAGGTATGGTAAAAGCTGAAGGTATATTAACAGCTAGAGGTGGTATGACATCTCATGCAGCAGTTGTTGCTAGAGGTATGGGTAAATGTTGTGTAGCTGGTTGTGGAGAAATAAAAGTTGACGAAGCTGCTAAAGAAATAAGAGCAGGAGAACTTGCTATAAAAGAAGGTGACTTCTTATCAATAGATGGTTCAACTGGTAAAGTATACTTAGGAGAAGTTAAACAGTCTCCAGTAGAAATGACAGGAAACTTTGAAAAATTAATGAATTGGGTTGATGAAACTAAACAGATGATGGTTAGAACAAATGCAGATAACCCAAGAGATGCTAAAGCAGCAGTAGAATTTGGTGCTGAAGGTATAGGATTATGTAGAACTGAGCACATGTTCTTTGAAGAAGATAGAATACCAGCAGTTAGAGAAATGATACTTTCTAAAGATGTTGAACAGAGAGAAAAAGCTCTAGCTAAAATACTTCCAATGCAGAGACAGGACTTCTTAGAAATATTCGAAGTTATGGAAGGTAAACCGGTTAATATAAGACTTCTTGACCCACCTCTACATGAATTCTTACCACAGGATGATGAAACAATAGCTGA
Organism: Peptoclostridium sp. AF21-18; assembly: GCF_003478825.1. Taxonomy (NCBI): domain Bacteria; kingdom Bacillati; phylum Bacillota; class Clostridia; order Peptostreptococcales; family Peptoclostridiaceae; genus Peptoclostridium; species Peptoclostridium sp. AF21-18. Next base: position 942 of record NZ_QUGE01000032.1, on the reverse strand, counting down.
ACTTGCAGAAAGTATGGGAATAGATGCAGCAGAAATAAGAAAGAGAATAGTTGATCTTGAAGAATTCAACCCAATGTTAGGACACAGAGGTTGTAGACTTGCTGTTACTTACCCAGAAATATGTGTAATGCAGGCTAGAGCTATAATAGAAGGTGCTATAGAAGCAATAAACAAAGGTGTAGAAGTTCATCCAGAAATAATGGTTCCACTAGTAGGTGAAGTAAACGAATTAAAACTTATAAGAGGAATGATAGAAGAAACAGCTGAAAAAGTTATGGAAGAAAAAGGTGTTAAAGTTGACTACACTGTAGGTACAATGATAGAAATACCAAGAGCTTGCTTAACTGCTGATGAAATAGCAGAAGTTGCAGACTTCTTCAGTTTCGGTACTAATGACCTTACTCAGATGGGATTCGGATATTCAAGAGATGATGCTGGTAAATTCTTAGGTGAATACGTAGATAAAGAAATACTTGAAAAAGATCCATTCCAGGTACTAGACCAGAAAGGTATAGGAAAACTTGTTCAGATGGGTGCTAAATTAGGTAGAAGCGTTAAACCAGAATTAAAACTTGGTATATGTGGTGAACATGGTGGAGAACCATCTTCAGTTGAATTCTGCTACAATACAGGATTAAACTATGTATCTTGCTCTCCATACAGAGTTCCAATAGCAAGACTTGCAGCTGCACAGGCTTCTATAAAAAATCCAAGATACTAGAAATCTCGGAATTATACCTTTCTCCAGGCTTCGAACATTTTTCTGATTTAAATGTTAGCTTTTCAAGCTAACAAAATAAGAAAAAATGTTCTGCAGATTGTCGAAAGGGTATAACATCCTCGATTTATTGCAATAGTAAATAATGAGGCTACTAAGCATTGCTTAGTAGCCTTTTTTAGTATGACGGGCATGCTATTAATCTGTGGTGAAAGTCCATAAAA
>NZ_QUGE01000031.1:460-24416 GCF_003478825.1 Peptoclostridium sp. AF21-18 | reverse complement strand
GCGAAGGCCCCTGGGAGAGTAGGACGTAGCCACGTAATCTTTTTTTATTTTTTTGGAATTTGTAATGAGAAAAATAAATTTAACTTTTAAAATGCAGCATTCATTAACAATTTGTTAAAGAATGTTGCATTTTTGTTTTTTGATAATGAACCAGGTTGTGCTGTGAGAGAAGCCTTAGAAAATGGAATTTTATATGAAGAAAGATGGAATGCATATAAAAAATTAAAAACTGAAAACTCTTTTAATGATGATAAAAATAGCTATCTAATAGCTAAGAATAAAAAACAAAAAGAAATTTCTAAATTGATAAAGAAAATGGCAATAAGAAGATAAAGGGTAAATATTATAAAGAAGATCGCCGATTGTTTTAGGTGGTCTTTTTTATTGAACAAAGAATTTGATAGGAACTAATTGATCGTGATGAAAATATGAAAATTGGTACATAACAATGGTAAATATTGCATAAAATGGGTATAAGTAAATAGACTATAAATTAATAATATAAAGAATATAATAGATAAAAATATTAACTAAAAAGCATAATAAAAAATTTATAATCAAAAGAGGGGGAAATTGTATGAATTTTAATTTAGATATGAGCATACCGATGTTGACGGTATTTTTACAGGGTGTACTAAGTTTTACATCTCCTTGTATACTACCACTAATTCCACTGTATTTAGGATATTTATCAGGTGGAATTAATCAAGAAGATGGAAGCTACAACAAGAGAAAACTATTTATAAACACAATATTCTTCACATTGGGGATAAGTTTATCGTTCTTCATAATGGGGCTAGGAGTATCGGCTTTGAAAGAATTCTTTGCTTCATACGGAGATATAATATCAAAAATTGGTGGAGTAATAATGATATTATTTGGACTTTACCAATTAGGAATCTTTAAAAGATCTACTCTACTAGAAAGTGAGCACAAACTTCCTTTTAAAATGGACAAAATAGCATTATCACCGATAACAGCGATAATATTTGGGTTTACATTTAGCTTTGCATGGACACCATGTATAGGGCCTGTACTAACAAGTGTACTGATAATGGCTGGAAGTGCTGAAACACGGATGAAAGGATTTATGCTAATAGGTGTTTACAGCGCAGGGTTTATAATACCATTCATATTACTTGGATTATTCACAACTCAGCTAATGAATTTAATAAAGAAATATAAAAATATAGTGAAATATACTGTTAAAATAGGTGCATTTTTAATGATAGTGATGGGGTTATTTGTTTTTAGTGGAAAATTATCATATATGCCAAATAATACAAATAATTCTAGTAGCGCTACAGAATACTCTACAGGAAAAGATGCAACTAATTCAAACAGTGAAGAAAATGACAAGTCAAATGATACTGCATCGTCAAATAAACCAGAAGAAAACAAAACACCTGCTATAGACTTTGAATTAAAGGATCAATACGGAAAAACACACAAACTATCAGATTATAAAGGAAAAGTTGTATTTTTAAACTTCTGGGCAACTTGGTGTCCTCCTTGTAAAATGGAAATGCCTGACATACAAAAAATTTATGAAAAATACGAAAAACAGGGAGAAAAATCAGAGGTAGTTGTGCTATCTGTTGCTGCTCCAAACACTCAGGATGAAAAAGACATCGACGGAATAAAAGCATTCTTAGAAGAAAATGGATACACATATCCTGTATTAATGGATGATGGAGGTTACACATTTGGTGCGTATAGAATATCATCGCTTCCAACTACATTTATGATAGACAAAGAAGGAAACGTATTTGGATATGTTCAAGGTGGACTTACTAAAGAAGCTATGGAGAGCATAATAGAGCAGACTATTACAGGAAAAAGAAAAGAATAAAAAATAAAAATAAACTAACAACAAAATTAATAAGAATAAAACTAGAGCTAATGGGGAATAATCCTATTAGCTCTAATTTTAACGAACGTATATTCGTGAAATTCTATGAAATAAATTTTATTTATGATATACTAGTTTTGATAAAGACGGAAATATCTGAAAAGGACAGGTGTTTAGATTATGGATAAATTTAAAATACATTCAAAATTCAAGCCAACAGGTGACCAGCCTGAAGCTATAAAGACGATATCAGATGCCATAAAAAGAAACGAAAAATTCTCGACACTACTTGGAGTAACTGGTTCGGGAAAAACATTCACTATGGCAAATATAATAGAAAATGTAAACAAACCAACACTTATACTGGCTCACAACAAAACACTTGCTGCACAGCTTTACGGAGAGTTTAAAGAATTCTTCCCAGAAAATGCTGTAGAATATTTCGTATCATACTACGATTACTACCAACCAGAAGCCTATGTAGCGAGCAGTGATACATACATAGAAAAAGATGCAAGTATAAACGACGAAATAGACAAACTTAGACACTCTGCAACTGCTGCACTTTTAGAAAGAAGAGATGTAATAATAATATCATCTGTATCTTGCATATACGGTTTAGGGGATCCAAAAGACTACAAAGAAATGATGCTTTCACTTAGACCAGGTGACGAAAAAGACAGAGATGATGTAATAAAAAGATTGATAGAAATACAGTACGAAAGAAATGATATAAACTTCACTCGAGGAACATTCAGAGTTAGAGGGGATGTACTAGAAATATTCCCAGCAGGAGACGATGAAAAAGCGATAAGAGTAGAATTCTTTGGAGATGAAATAGACAGAATAACTGAAATAGACTACATAACTGGGAAAATAGTCGGAACAAGAAGCCATGTTGCAATATTCCCGGCATCTCATTATGTAACAACTCCAGAAAGAATTGAAGAAGCGATAAAAAGAATAGAGGCGGAATTAGAAGAAAGAATTCAATATTTCAAAGAAAGGGATATGTTGCTTGAAGCACAGAGAATTGAACAAAGAACAAACTATGACATAGAAATGCTAAAAGAAATAGGGTTCTGTCAGGGAATAGAAAACTACTCAAGACACTTAACAGGAAGAGCAGAAGGAGAAAAACCGTACACACTTATGGACTTCTTCCCAGATGATTTCCTAATGATAGTAGATGAGTCGCACGTCACAATTCCTCAGGTAAGGGGTATGTATGCAGGAGACCGCTCAAGAAAAGGATCACTAATAGACAATGGATTTAGACTTCCATCAGCATACGACAACAGACCTTTAAACTTTGAAGAATTTGAAGAAAACATAAACCAGATAGTATTTACAACAGCTACACCAGGACCTTACGAAATTCAGCACAGTACAACATTTGCTGAACAGATAATAAGACCTACAGGATTATTAGACCCTGAAATAGACGTAAGACCTATCGAAAACCAGATAGATAACCTAGTACATGAAATCCATTCTGTAATCGAAAAAGGAGAAAGAGTACTAGTAACTACACTAACTAAAAAAATGAGTGAGGACTTAACAGACTACCTAAAAGAAATTGGAATAAAAGTAAAATACCTACACTCAGACATAGCAACACTTGAAAGAACAGAAATCATAAGGGATTTAAGAATGGGTAAATTCGATGTACTTATAGGAATTAACCTACTGAGAGAAGGGTTGGATATTCCTGAGGTATCTCTAATAGCAATATTAGATGCGGATAAAGAAGGATTCCTACGTTCTGAAACTTCTCTAATACAGACAATAGGTCGTGCTGCCAGAAATGAACATGGACGAGTAATAATGTACGCAGACAAGATAACTGACTCTATGAGAAATGCAATAGATGAAACAAAAAGAAGAAGAGAAATTCAGGATGCGTACAACAAAGAGCATGGAATTATTCCTAAGACAGTTAAAAAAGATATACGAGCTGCAATCGAAGCTACTCAGGCTGCCGAAGAAGAGGTTGTATACGGAATCAAAGAAACTGATGACATCGACGAACTAAAAGCAAATGTTGCTAAGCTAACAGAAGAAATGATGGAAGCTGCTAAAAATCTTCAGTTTGAAAGAGCTGCGGAATTAAGAGATAAACTAAAAGAATTAGAAGAAAAAATTGCTAAAAAAGAAAAATAGAAAATAGATAAAATCTAAGCAAGTAAATTCAAATAAATAAAAGCGAAAGAAAGGAGTAGCTATGCAAGAAAGAAACATTGTAATAAGAGGAGCAAGAGAAAACAACTTAAAAGGTGTAGACTTGACGCTTCCTAGAAATAAATTCATAGTATTTACAGGACTTTCTGGTTCAGGGAAGTCATCTCTAGCATTCGACACAATTTATGCAGAAGGCCAGAGAAGATATGTAGAAAGTCTTTCATCATATGCAAGACAGTTCTTAGGACAGATGGAAAAACCTAACGTTGAGTATATAGAAGGACTATCTCCAGCTATATCAATAGACCAGAAAACAACATCAAAAAACCCTCGTTCAACTGTGGGAACTGTAACAGAAATATACGACTACCTAAGACTATTATTTGCAAATGTAGGTGAGGCTCACTGTGCAGTTTGTGGAAAGAAAATAAGCCGGATGACAGTTCAGGAAATAACAGACAAAATATTAGAATTTCCAGAAAGAACAAAAATCCAGATACTATCACCGATAGTTAGAGGAAAAAAAGGAACTCACAAAAAACTAATAGACAACATAAGAAAAGAAGGATTTGTAAGAATAAGGGTAGATGGAGAAAACTACGATATAAACGACGAAATAGAAATCGAAAAAAATAAAAAGCACGATATAGAAGTTGTAGTAGACAGAATAATAGTCAAACCAGGTCTGGAAAGTAGACTTGGAGACTCACTTGAAACTGCACTAAAACTATCTGACGGACTTGTAATTGCTCAGGTAATAGGTGGAGAAGAAGTAATGTTCTCTACAAAATTTGCCTGCCCAGACCATGGTATAGGGATAGAAGAATTATCTCCGAGAATGTTCTCGTTCAATGCTCCATTTGGTGCGTGTGAAGCTTGTAAAGGACTTGGAGAAAGTAAAGAAGTTGACCCAGAATTAGTAGTTCCAAATAAGGATTTAACTATAAAACAAGGTGCTATTGCGGCTTGGGGAGCAGCTGCTACAAATGACGAAACATACTACAGCATGATGATGAAAAGCTTAGCTGACAAATATGGTGTAGATATAGATGTTCCATTTAAAGAACTACCTGAAGATTTTGTACAGGAGCTACTATATGGGAATGGAGTAGACAGCACAATAGTTGAATTTGAATTCGACTCAAAATTTAGTGGAAGAAAAAAATACAGAGCACATTTTGAAGGTGTTGTAACAAACATATCAAGAAGATACCAAGAAACAAAATCAGAGTACATGAGAGATAAACTAGAAGAATTTATGGCTGAAAGTCCTTGCCCTGTATGTAAAGGAAGAAGACTTAAAGACGAGGTTCTATCTGTACTTGTAGGTGGAAAAAACATAATAGAAGTAACAGACTTATCTATAAATGAATTAATAGAGTTTATAGATGGATTAAACGACACATTCTCAGAAAAACAGAAAATGATAGCTGCTGAGATAATAAAAGAAATAAAAGCTAGAGCATCATTCCTTAGAGATGTAGGTCTTGACTATCTAAACCTATCGAGAAAAGCAGGAACACTTTCTGGTGGAGAAGCACAGCGTATAAGACTTGCAACTCAAATAGGTTCTGCACTTGTAGGAGTACTTTATGTACTAGACGAGCCTAGTATAGGACTTCATCAGAGAGATAACGACAAGCTAATAGGAACTCTAAGAAACCTAACAGACTTAGGAAACACACTTATAGTTGTTGAACACGATGAAGACACAATGAGAGCTGCGGACTACATAGTAGATATTGGCCCTGGAGCAGGAATTCATGGTGGAGAAATAGTAGCTGAGGGAACTGCAGAAGAGATAATAAACAATCCAAACTCTATCACAGGAAAATATCTAAGTGGAGAAAAACAGATAGCAATTCCAGAAACATTAAGAGAAGGAAATGGAAACTTCATCGAAATCAAAAAAGCATCAGAAAACAACTTAAAGAATATCAACGTAAAATTCCCACTTGGTAAATTTGTATGTGTAACCGGAGTATCTGGATCAGGAAAAAGTACACTAGTAAACGAAATACTTTACAAAGGTGTTGCAAGTAAAGTAAATAGAGCTAGAATAAGACCAGGTAAACATAAAGAAATAACTGGAATTGAAAACATAGACAAAATAATAAACATAGACCAGAGCCCAATAGGAAGAACACCTCGTTCAAATCCAGCGACTTACACAGGTGTATTTGACCATATAAGAGATTTATTTGCATCTACTAATGAAGCAAAAGCTAGAGGATACCAGAAAGGTAGATTCAGCTTCAATGTAAAAGGTGGAAGATGTGAGGCATGTAAGGGAGATGGAATTATCAAAATAGAAATGCACTTCCTTCCAGATGTATATGTTCCTTGTGAAGTATGTAAAGGGGAAAGATACAACAGAGAAACTCTACAGGTAAAATACAAAGACAAAACAATATCTGATGTACTTGATATGAACGTAGAAGAAGCACTAGAATTTTTTGAAAACATACCAAACATAAGAAGAAAACTAGAAACTCTAATGGATGTCGGTCTATCATATATCAAGTTAGGACAGCCATCTACACAGCTTTCTGGTGGGGAGGCTCAGAGAATAAAACTAGCAGCCGAACTTAGCAAACGTCCAACAGGAAAAACACTTTACATATTAGATGAGCCAACAACTGGACTTCACATGGCAGATGTAGATAAACTAATCGACGTACTTCAAAGACTTGCGGACACAGGAAATACAATAGTTGTAATAGAGCACAACTTAGACGTAATAAAAACTTGTGACCATATAATCGACTTAGGTCCAGAAGGTGGAGATGGTGGCGGAACAATAGTTGCCACAGGAACACCAGAAGAAGTATCTAAAGTAGAAGAAAGCTACACAGGACAATTCCTAAAAAGATACTTTAAATAAAGATAAGAAAAAGAATTCAACTTTTTTAGTTAGAAAATTTATAAATGATTAAACATAAGAGGGACTGCTGTAAGGTACGCAACAGTCTCTTTTTCTTTACAACAAATTTGTCTGAGGTATAATTATAATATAAAAATATAAGAAAAATACTACTAAAAATGGAGAATAAAATGGAACAAATTTTAATTGTAGAAGATGACCTAAGGCTCAATCAAGGATTGTGCAAAGCCTTAAAATCGGAAAATAGAAAAATTATATCTTGTATGGATTTAAAAAGCGCAAGAGAACAACTAGAAATTGACGATGTATCATTGATATTATTGGATATAAATTTGCCAGATGGAAAAGGATTAGACTTTCTAAAAGAATTAAAAGAAGATAATTCTATTAGACCTGTGATTTTACTTACAGCCAACGACACAGATATGGATATTGTTGAAGGACTTGAACAAGGTGCTGATGATTACATAACAAAGCCATTTTCTCTGGCGGTTTTAAGAGCAAGGGTAAACACACAACTTAGAAAAAATGCTATTAATCTAAAAAATGAAAACGCTAAAAATGAAAAGACTTTAAAAATGGATCGTTTTGTATTTGACTTTGATAAGATGATATTTTTAGCTAATGAAGAAAATATAGAACTAAGCAAAACAGAACAAAAGTTACTAAAAATATTAATAGAGCATCGAGGTGGAACAGTAAGTCGTAATATGTTGATAGACTACATTTGGACTGATGGAGCAAAATATGTAGATGAAAATGCACTTTCTGTAAGTATAAAAAGACTTCGTGACAAACTTGGGGCACAGGATTATATCAAGACAGTCTATGGAATAGGGTATAGTTGGGTGAATAAAGATGAGTAAATTTATTGTAGTATTGGCGCTGATTAGTATAATTATAGCTTTTATTGTAGTTATAATAAATAACATACGTACCAAAAGAACTATGGATACACTTGAAAAAATGATAGACTCTGCAGCTGATGGTGAATACTCAGAAACAAAATTCGACGAAAGTAGATTATCTGCATTAGAAACAAAGTTTTCTAATTATCTATCATCATCAAATACCTCATCTAAAAATATTATGAAAGAAAAAGAGAAAATAAAAACTTTGATTTCTGATATATCACATCAGACTAAGACTCCGATTTCAAATCTTATTTTGTACAGCGAACTAATAGAAGAAGGCGATTTATCTGAAGATATGCGTTCTAATGTAGAGGCGATTAAGCAGCAAGCTGAAAAACTAGAATTCTTAATAAAATCTCTTGTAAAACTTTCAAGATTGGAAAATGGAATTTTAAAATTATCGCCACAAAAAGAAAAAATCCAACCTATGCTAAAGGATATATATGAACAGTATATCTCTAAAGCTAGAAACAAAAATCTAAAATTGGAAATTAAAGCCACAAATCTACAGGCTACGTTTGATAGAAAGTGGACTACAGAAGCACTGGGAAATATTGTAGATAATGCAATAAAATACACAAATACTGGCAAAGTAACTATTAGCGTTCAAGAGTATGAAATCTTTACAAGAATAGACATATCAGACACAGGAATGGGGATAGATGAATTTGAACAAGCAGAAGTATTTTCACGTTTTTACCGCTCTCAATCAGTACACAACGATGAAGGTGTAGGAATAGGACTTTACCTAACAAGAGAAATCATCTCCAGTGAGGGTGGATATATAAAACTAACATCAGAACTTGGAGTAGGATCTACATTTTCTGTATATATTACGAGGTAGATGAAATCTAACAAAACTGTTAGATTTTATATATTTCTAGAAAGAATGTGGAAAGATTTTTATGAGATAATCTGTATATAGAGATGAAGGAACATCTTTTATATACAGATTTTTTTTAGAAACATAAATTTTGGAATGAGAATAATAAATTTCTACATATAACTCTAAGAAAATTTATGTTGTGGAGGTGTGAGATATGAAAATTTTACAAGCAGAGAATTTAATAAAAATTTACGGCTCTGGTGAAAATGAAGTCCATGCACTAGATGGAGTTAATTTTTCAGTAGAAAAAGGAGAATTTGTTGCTATTGTTGGAACATCTGGCTCTGGGAAATCAACATTATTACATATATTAGGAGGACTAGACAGACCGACATCAGGAAGTGTAAAAGTAGATAATAGAAATATTTTCTCTTTAAAAGATGAAGAGCTAACTATTTTCAGACGTAGAAAAATTGGATTTGTATTCCAAAATTATAACCTAGTTCCAGTTTTAAATGTATACGAAAATATTGTACTTCCAATTCAGCTTGACGGAAAAGAGCCAGATGAGGATTATATCAAAAGTATAATTGAAACACTAGGAATAGAAAGTAAATTGGATAACCTTCCAAATAACTTATCAGGTGGTCAACAGCAACGTGTAGCAATTGCAAGGGCACTAGCCTCAAAACCAGCTATAATACTTGCTGATGAGCCAACAGGAAATCTTGACTCAAAAACAAGCCAAGATGTACTTGGATTATTAAAAGTAACTAGTCAAAAGTATGCACAGACAATAGTAATGATTACTCACAATGAGGAAATTGCTCAATTAGCAGACCGTATAATTCGTATTGAAGACGGTAAGATTGTAGAGCATTAGGGGGTGGCAGTTATGAAAGTTAAAAATAAAAAATGTATTCGTAATTTAAGCATAAAGCAATTTAAAGCTGGAAAAACTAGAAACTTAATTGCTGTTTTTGCGATTGCATTGACTACATTACTGTTCACATCACTATTTACAATTGCATTTTCTATCAATGAAGGAATGCAAGAAGCAAATTTCCGTCAATGTGGTGCTTGGAGTCACGCGACTTTTAAATATATGACAGAAGAACAGTTTGAAGAAATAAAAGATGATCCATTAATACAACAATATGGAAAAAGACGTTTTGTAGGAATGCCTTCAAAAGTACCTTTTAACAAAAGTCATGTAGAAATTGGATACTCTGATAAAAATCAAGCTCACTTCATGTATTGTGACCCTGTAGAGGGAAGATTGCCTAAAGAGGGAACAAATGAAGCAGCGACAGATACAAAAGTACTTAAATTATTAGGAGTAAAGCCTAAAATAGGTGAAAAATTTACAATAACATTTGATGTAGATGGAAAGGAAACAACACAGACATTTACACTTAGTGGATATTGGGAATACGATGAAGCAATTGTAGCAAATCATGTGCTTATTCCAGAAAGTAGAGCAGAGTCTATATTTAAAGAATTAAATGTTGTACCAGGTAATACAGGTGATACTATGACTGGAAGTTGGAATATGGATGTAATGTTTAAAAATTCTAGAAATATATCTAAAAACATGGAAACAGTACTTGAAAATCATGGATACCAAGAAGAAAATAATTTAAATGATGGAACATATATTTCAACTGGTATCAACTGGGGATATAGTGGAGCACAGATGTCAGAAAGTATGGATTACTCACTAGTAATTGCAATTGTACTTGTATTACTACTTATTATTTTCACAGGATATTTAATAATATACAATGTATTCCAAATTTCTGTTGCAAATGATATCAGATTTTATGGATTATTAAAAACAATAGGTACAACCCCTCGCCAGCTTAAAAAAATTATTCGTCAACAGGCTATGCTTCTTAGCCTAATAGGAATACCATTTGGATTACTTGCTGGTTGGATTGTAGGAAAATCTTTAACAGCAGTAGTAATGGCACAATTAGATGGGCTTGTGAGTGTAGTTTCTATTAGCCCAGGTATATTTATATTTGCTGTTGTGTTTACTCTATTTACAGTATGGATTTCTTGTATTAGACCTGGAAGAATAGCATCAAAAGTTTCTCCAATAGAAGCAGTAAGATACACAGAAGGAAGCAACATCAAAAGGAAATCTAAAAAAACTTCTAAAAAAATATCTCTTTGGGTAATGGCAAAGGAAAATTTAGGTCGTAGTAAAGGAAAAACTATAATAACAGTAATTTCCTTATCATTGTCAGTTGTTTTATTGAATTTAACAGTTATTTTTACAAAAGGTTTTGATATGGATAAATACCTATCTAATTTTGTATCCACAGATTTTGTTTTAGCAAATGCTCTATATTTTAACGGAGATAGTTCATTTAGTGATGAAGAAGAAGTATCTCCATCAGTTATAGATGAGGTATCTAAGCAAAATGGAATAACAGATAGCTGTAAAATATACGGAAAGACTTCACATATACAGGAACTAGTAACAGAAAAAGCATACAGAAATAATTACAATCAGTATATGTCAAAAGAAGAGATAGATAATAATATAAAATTGGAAGAAAAAACAAAGGACGGACGTATTGCAGATGATGCACAGATTTACGGAATGGAAAAATTTGCACTAGACAACTTAAAAGTTTGGGAAGGAGATCTTTCAAAAGTATATGAACCAGGAAGTAGAAATATTGCAGCTGTATATGTTGAAGATGATTATGGAAAACTAATAAAAGATTCTCGGTGGGCGAAGATAGGAGATAAAGTTACACTTAGATATGTAGATGAGTTTGAATACTATAATCCAGAAACAGGTGAAGTATATCCAGATGGAACTAATCTTGAACAAGTTCCTTTATGGAGAGCTAGGGCTAAAAAATATAAAGATGTTGAATATACAGTATCGGCAATTGTAACAGTTCCAACTGCATTATCTTATCGTTATTATGGACATGATGAGTTTATATTAAATGATAAGACTTTTATACAAGACTCTGGAACAGACTCTATAATGCTATATGCATTCAACACTACAAAAAAATCAAATTCAGATATGGAAACTTTCCTTAAAGATTACACAACAAGACAAAATCAAGAATACGACTATGAAAGCAAGGAAAAATATGTATCAGAATTTGAAAGTATGCGCTCTATGTTCTTATTAATGGGTGGAGCACTAAGCTTTATTGTAGGATTAATAGGAGTGCTTAACTTCTTCAATGCAATTCTTACAAGTATAATTACTAGAAAAAGAGAATTTGCAATGCTACAATCTGTTGGTATGACAGGAAAACAGCTAAAAACTATGCTAGTATACGAAGGTTTGTACTACTCTTTAGGAGTTGGAGTTCTTTCTCTAGGTCTATCAATAATATTAAATCCATTTATTGGAAAAACTATAGAAAATATGTTTTGGTTCTTTACTTACAAATTTACAATAACATCAATTTTAATAGTTATGCCTATGTTTATCCTATTAGGTATAGTATTACCGCTAGTAATTTACAAATTTGTATCTAAAGCAACTATTGTTGAAAGATTGAGAGAGAATTAATAATGAAAATAATTTGTTTTTAAAGTATAATTAAATAAAGAAATTAAACAGCCTGAAAAATATTTTTTCAGGCTTTTTTTGAAGGCGGTGGTTTTTCTATGAATAAGCACACAAAAGTATATTTAAACAGAAATGAATTTGGGACAGTTTCGGGTATAAAATTTATCGAGCTACATTATGCAGACCTTACAGAATTTTACTACCCAATAGACCTATTAGTCCTTGCATCATATAAATACCATGAAGGATCTACGCAGAAGGCATTTGAAAAAAGCTTCATGGAAAAATACGGGATGTCTATGAAAGAAATACAAGAAGATGCTGCCTTAGATTTAAATAAGTCGCTTGGAGTTTGGATGTCTAAGGAATTTGACGTTGAAAAGGTAGGATTTAAAAGAATTGCCTGCATAGAATTAGATGATAGAACAATAACTGCAGAATGTTTTTCTGAAAGAATAAGAAATCTATTTGCTGTGATAAATCTTGCAGATGGTATTGGTATAAATATAGAGAATATAGCGATGCCGGTTATGGGTTCTTGTTTAAAAAATCTACCAGACGATGAAATTCTCAGCATACTTGTAGAGCAGAGTAGATTTGCCATGGAAAAGACATATAACCTAGACGGGATATACATAGTTGATAACGACAGAGAAAGGGTTATGAAATTTGACCGGAAGATGAATGAAATCCTAAACAGAACTGATGTCGATCAGGAAAATGTGTTTAGCGATGAGCAATGTGATGAAATTCTTTGCGATATGTGGTCTAAGATGAAATACTACAGAGAACAGGTTACTTCTGGAAAATTCAAGAAAAGAGATAGAAGTGATGTTTTAATTGAGTTTGAAGCAAGAATTGAGAGTAGAGAACTTAGACAGTTTGAGTTCTGCGTATTGGCGAGAAAAATGCTTGAGTTTATCATATACGATATTGGTGGGGATAAGGCTGGAAACAGAAATCTATTCCAGAGAATTGAGTATATGAGAAAAGCTGAGCTTGCATCACCAAGAATTACTGCATATATGCATATAATTAGGGCATTTGGAAATGCTGAGGTTCACACAGATGAAGAAGTAGAATATTCAATAGAAGAAAACTACCTAGACAGACAGATACTTGTAGAGTGTCTATCTAGAGTGGTTGATTATTGGATTGCTTATAAATATAGAAGCAACAAGAAGACTAAATAGGAGGACATAATTTGTTTGACATACAGGAACATTTAAAACAACTTCCAGAACAACCTGGAGTTTATATAATGAAAGACGCTTTTGGAAATGTAATATACGTTGGAAAAGCTGTCGTACTTAAAAATAGAGTTAGACAGTATTTCCAATCGTCTAAAAATCATTCATCAAAAGTAAAATCAATGGTAAAAAATATCAGAAGTTTTGAATATATAATAACAGATTCAGAAACAGAGGCGCTTATACTAGAGTGTAACCTGATAAAAAGATATAAGCCAAAGTACAATGTACTACTTAGAGATGATAAGACATATCCATATATAAAAGTTACTACAAATGAGGATTTTCCTAGAGTGATAAAAGTTAGAAAAGTAGCTAAGGATAAGGCTAAATACTTTGGACCATACACAAACATAACTGCTGTAAACGACACACTTGAGGTAATTAGGGATACATATCCTATAAGAACGTGTAAAATAGATATAGACAGAGCTATAAAGAATAAGATGCGACCATGTTTAAACTATCATATAAAGAAATGTATGGGGCCTTGTACTGGTAAAGTTTCAAAGGAAGAGTACAGACAGATGATAGACGAGGTTATTATGTGTCTTTCTGGAAAGGAAGAGAAATTAGTTGAAATTCTAACAGAGAAGATGCAAAAATGTGCAGCCGATTTTAGATTTGAAGAAGCTGCGGTTTATAGAGATAAGATAAAGAGCTTAGAAGAAATGGTTCAAAAGCAGAAGATAGACACAAATACGCTAGACCTAAATCAAGATATTATCGCTATGGCTAGGGCAAATAATGAAGCCTGTGTTCAGATATTCTTTGTAAGAAATGGTAAGATTGTAGGAAGAGAACACTTCATACTAGAAGGAGTAATGGATAGCAGCAGAGAATCAATACTTGGATCATTTGCTAAACAGTTCTATATGGAGCAAGAGTATATTCCAAAAGAGATAATTATCGAGGATGAAATAGAAGACCAGGGAATATTAGAGGACATACTTACTGCTAAGAAAGGGCAGAAAGTTGTCATAAGAGTTCCACAGAAGGGCGAGAAAAAGAGCCTAGTTGAAATGGTTAGAAAAAATGCACTTGAGTACTTAGAAAAATTCTCGGATATGAATAAGAGAAAGTACGAAAAAAGCATAGGTGCACTTGAGGAATTAAAAAATTTACTAGAATTAGAAGAATTACCTATAAGAATAGAGTCTTTTGATATTTCTAATATACAGGGTGTAGACTCAATTGGATCTATGGTAGTTTACACAAATGGTAAAAAAGATAAGAAAGAGTACAGAAGATATAAAATTAAAACTGTAATTGGCCCAAATGACTACGATTCTATGGCTGAAATTCTAGAAAGAAGGATAAAACATGGAAATCTACCAGACTTAATTTTACTAGATGGTGGTAAAGGTCAGGTTGGCGCTGTCAGAAAAGTATTTGATAGATATGGGATTGATATACCTCTTTGGGGAATGTATAAAGATGATAAACATAGAACCAAAGGGCTGATAAATGAAACTAGAGAAATTGAATTATCAAAGACTAGCAATCTGTACAGATTTGTAGCTGGAATTCAGGAAGAAGTCCACAATTACGCAATAACGTACCACAGAAGTCTTAGGGATAAAAAACTTACAAAATCAGAGTTAGACAATATTCCAGGAGTTGGAGAGAAGAGAAAAAAAGCTTTACTTGCAAAATTCAAGACTTTAGAGGGAATAAAAAATGCTACATTGGAAGAGCTTGAAGACACAGACACGATGAACTCGACAGTTGCAGAAAAAGTCTATGATTTCTTTAGAGAAAAAGAACAAGGCTTATAAAAACTATAAATATAAAAAAGGAGATAAACTATGGAAAGCAGAGTAAATATATTAGATGTGATAAACGCATTAGACTTAGAAGTTGTCAATTTTCCTGCTGATGGAAAAGACCACTTTGTAACAACACCAGAACTTAACAGACCAGGACTACAGTATGCTGGATTCTTTGAATATTTTTCTTCAGACAGAATTCAGATAATAGGAAAGAGTGAATACGAATATTTTGCTGCTATAGACGAAGAAACAAGAATTGAGAGATTAGAAAAACTCTTCTCTTATGATATTCCAGCGGTAATAATTTCTAGAGATATGGAAGTAAAACCGGATTTCTTAGAAATAGCAGAAAAACACAATATAATAGTTTTAAAATCACATAGAAATACTACAAGACTTATAAACAAATTGTCAAATTACCTTGAAAATAGAATGGCTAAGTACGAAACTATACACGGTGTTTTGGTAGATATATACGGTGTCGGTGTACTTATCAAAGGTGAAAGTAGTGTTGGTAAATCAGAAACTGCACTTGAACTAGTGCAGAGAGGTCACAGACTTGTAGCAGATGACGCCGTTGAAATAAGAAAAACTGACGAAAATAAACTAATAGGTCAGGCTCCAGAGCTTTTAAGACATTTCATGGAAATAAGGGGAATAGGAATATTAGATATAAAAACTCTTTACGGAGTTAGAGCGGTAAAAACTAGTCACGATATAGGACTTGTAATCTATCTTGAATCATGGAATAAAAACAAATACTACGACAGACTTGGTCTAGATAGAGAATACGAAAATATAATGGGTGTACAGATAGAAAAAATGACTGTCCCTGTAAAACCAGGAAGAAACACATCTATGATACTTGAAGTTGCTGCTATGAACTATAGACAGCGTGGAATGGGATATGATGCAGCTGCAGAATTTACTAAAAAATTAAATCAGCTACTTCAGAGCGATAGATAGATTATATTGAGAAAGAGGGAGAGATTTTATATGTATTTTTGGCTCCAGGCTTCGACGTGGTGTGAGTAAAATATATTGTTTGTAACAAACTGCACGTCTGCAGATTGTCGCTTAAAATACATATAAAATCTCCCCCTTTACACAATAAAACTATCAACCGTAGCTAAAGCAGCTGATAAATAATTTTTTCAGTAAATTCTTCAGCTTGCTTAGGGTGTAGTAGGATAAGAGAGTTATTTGAGGTTAATGAAAAAAATGATAGCTGATAGTGAATTTAATAATCTTCGATGATTTATGAAATAGATAAATTAATATAACTAAATGTGATAAAAACATTACTTGATTGTTATTATTTTACAATCTTAGATGAGCCGGTTCGGTTTTTAGTTTTGCTTGTCACCAGTTTTAAAAACTTAGGAAATAAAAAAACATCTATTTGTAGCGACAATGCAGCTTGACTGCCTGGAGCCTAAAATAGATGTTTTTTATTTCCCGTTTTATAAAACTGGTGAAAGCAATCTAGATATAGATTCTTTGATTTTTATATATGTAGATCTGCTTTCGTATATTTCTTTTGTTATTTCTCTAGAGTTTTCGATATCTTTTTCAAATATCATTCTCTGTTCTCTTGCTTTTTCTTCTGAGTAGATAAAAGCATTTACTTCGAAGTTTAGTTCAAAGCTTCTTATATCCATGTTTGCAGTTCCTATTGAAGCAACTGAGTCATCGTATACTATTGTTTTAGCATGTAGGAATGCATCTTCTCCGTAAGTGTATATTTTTGCACCATAGTCTAAAAGTTCTCCTGCATAAGAGTATGATGCCCAGTATACAAATGGATGGTCAGGTTTTGAAGGTATCATTATTCTTACATCTACACCAGATAGACAAGCTACTTTTAGTGTTTCCATTAAAGTCTTATCTAGTATTAAGTATGGACTCTGGATATATACATAATCTCTAGCCTTCTGTATCATTTTCATATATCCGTATTTTATTTCATCTAATTCTGTTATATCGGGACCACTTGAAACAATCTGGATTCCAACATTTCCATCTGATTTTTTTCTCTTTTTAGTGAAGTACTTAGCTAAATCAAGATTTTCTTTAGTAGTGTATCTCCAGTCAAGAAGGAATCTCATACTCAAGTCTATTACGCAGCTACCTGTAAGTCTTATATGAGTATCTCTCCATTCTCCAAATTTTGGATCTCTTCCTAGGTACTCATCACCAACGTTAAATCCTCCAACAAATCCAACCTTACCATCAATAACAACTATTTTTCTATGGTTTCTAAAGTTTATGTTGAAGTTGATTATATTTAAGAATGAAGGGAAGAAATTAGCAACCTGAACACCAGCTTCTTTCATTTCTTTTACAGCTTTTCTGCTTAGGTTTCTACCACCAACAGCATCGTATAGAAGTCTAACTTCTACACCAGACTGTGCCTTTTCTTTAAGTATTTCTATGATTTCTTTTCCTATTCTATCGTCTTTAAATATATAGAACTGGATGTTTATATATTCTTCAGCTTTTTTAAGCTCTTCAAGAAGAGAGTTGAAGAACATATTAGATTCTGGATATATATCGACATCATTGTCCGCTGTGAAGTGGGCATTGTTTGAATTTGCTAAAGTGTAGATAATATCCTTGTTTTCATCTAAGTATGGGTCTAAATTTGACTCAATTTCCACATAAGATTCTAATATTTTATCTTTTATAACCTTATCCTCTTTTTCCTTTACGCTGAACATATTCTTCTTAGCGATACTTCTACCAAACATCGCATATAATATGAATCCAACTGGAGGAACAAGAACTAGTATAACTATCCAAGTAAGAGTATTATCTATATTTCTCTTTCCTCTAAAGATAAGGTCTACAACAAGAATAAAGTTTATGAGATATATTGCCGTAAGCACAATCTCAAACAATGATAATGGTAAATTTTCCAAAAAAAAATCTCCTCTCTTAAAAAATTATTTAGTTTTCGTAAATTAAAAATTGAAATGAAATATATATTTAATTCCGGAAATTTCTCCGTTAAAAATAAATATGTAGTAATTTAATAAATGCCTACTACATAGCTATTATGACTATTAAAACATATAATAATAAAACTTTTCAATAGGAAAAGATAAAAATAATGAAAACTTCATAGAAAACACAAATTTGAAAATGAAAAAGACTTTGTAAATTGACACGTTCAAAAGTTCAAATTATTTGGTGTAGATATTGTTATTTTTAGAAATTTAATTTATTATATTAATATATAATTGGGTGTATAATGCACTAATTTTAACCAATATAGAAAATTTTAAAGAATTTAACTTTTAAAAAGGCGATTTAATAATAAATTCGTGGATATATTATAACAAAACATTATAAATTAGAAGATTAGATAATATTTGATATAGAGAATTTTTAAAATTCGAGGAGGAAATTAAATTGAGTAAAAATAAAGTATATAATGATATTTTAAATATAGTTGGAAAAGAAAATATAATGATGGATGAGCCTATGAAGAAGCACGCTTCTTTTAGAGTAGGTGGGCCTGCAGATGTTTTAGTAAGACCTAGAACTGAAGAACAGCTTAGAGATATCCTTTTATATATAAAGAAGGAAAATGTTCCATATCTTGTAATAGGAAATGGTTCAAATCTTTTAGTTAAAGACGGTGGAATTAGAGGGATAGTAGTTGAAATATCTGATAACTACAGCGATTTTAAAATAGATGAAAATAGAATAGAAATACAGGCAGGTGCACTATTATCGAGAATAGGAAATGCCGCACTTAAAGCAGAACTTAAAGGATTTGAGTTTGCATCTGGTATACCAGGTACTTTTGGTGGAGCACTTGCTATGAACGCTGGAGCATACGGCGGAGAAATTAAAGATATAGTAAAAACTGTGAAAGTTATGGATGTAGATGGAAATATATTTGAACTATCTAATGAAGAAATGAATTTTGGATATAGAAAAAGTGCAATAGTAGAAAATAACTATGTAGCTCTTTCTGCAGTTGTAGAATTAGAAAAAGGTAGTTATGACGATATCAAGGCTACTATGGATGATTTAAAAGAAAGAAGAACATCAAAACAGCCACTTAATTTTGCAAGTGCTGGTAGTACATTCAAAAGACCAGAAGGGTATTTTGCAGGAAAATTAATACAGGATAGTGGTCTTAAAGGGCTTTCTATAGGTGATGCACAGGTATCTGAAAAGCATTCTGGATTTGTAATTAACAGAGGAAATGCAACAGCTAAGGATTTACTAAATCTTATGTTTGCTATTAAAGCGACTGTTAATGCAAAATTTGGAGTTATGCTTGAAGAAGAGGTTAAGATAGTTGGAGAAGAGCCAGCTGCAGAAGAAGAATAGACCGGAGATGATTATATGAAAATTTTAGCTGATTACCATACCCATACTATATATAGCAATGGGAAAAATGGAAAAAGAAAGCACGCATTTGGAACTATAGAAGAAAATGTACAGGAAGCAATAAAAAAAGGTCTTAAAACTATTGGGATATCAGACCATAGTTACAGACATTTACTGTACGGTTTAAATAGAGATAGTATATTTGAAATGAGAGAAGAAATAGATAGATTAAATGAGAAATATAAAGAAATCGAAATTCTTCTTGGTGTAGAATGTAATATTCTAGATAACAAAGGCACAATAGACATGGATGACAAGATAAGAGAACAGTTAGACTATGTTTTAGCAGGCTATCATTTTGCATCAGAGCCTACATCTTTTAGATGTCTTTTAAATCATGGAGATAACTTCCTTTTAAAGACAAAACGGTCTAAAAGATACAACACAGATGCAATAGTAAATGCGATGAAAAACAATGATATATTTATGATTACACACCCAGGAGATAAAGGAGATGTGTACATAGAAGAAATTGCTGAAGAGGCAAAAAAGAGAAATATTATTCTAGAAATAAATAGCTCTCACGCACATCTAAATGCTGAGCAGCTAAAACAGATAGCAAAATATGAAAACAGACTCATGATTGGCTCAGATGCACATAAGCCATTCATGGTTGGAAACTTTTCACTTGGATTAGAAACAGTGAAAAATTCTGGGATAGATATTAAAAGAATAGAAAATATAACGGAATAGAAGGGGGCAATTTGTATGAAATTTGTTATAGTAACAGGTCTATCAGGATCTGGAAAAAGTGAAACAATGAAAGCTTTGGAGGATATGGGATTCTACTGTGTAGATAATATGCCACCAACATTAATAACAAAATTTGCAGAAATATGCTTCCAGGGAAACTCTAATATAGAGAAAGTTGCTCTAGGAGTAGATATAAGAGGTAGAAGATTCTTTGAAGCGCTTCACGAAAGTCTTGATTACCTTGAAAAAGCAAATTATAAATTTGAAGTACTTTACCTTGACTGTGAAGACGATGTGCTTCTAAAAAGATATAAAATGACTAGAAGAAATCATCCATTAGCAAAGAATATGCAGATTCCAGAAGGAATAAAAATAGAAAGACAGATAATGGAGCCATTTAAGAAATACGCAACTTGCATATTAGATACTTCAAATATGAAACCAAGAGATTTAAAAGAAGAAATTTCTAATATATACAAAGATGGGCAGGAAGAAGACACTCCTAATATGACTATATCTGTAGTATCTTTCGGATTTAAGTATGGAATACCTAAGGATGCGGATTTAGTATTCGATGTAAGATTCCTACCTAATCCTTACTACGATGAAAGCCTAAGACCTAAAACTGGAGATTTTAAAGAAGTTAGAGAGTATGTCATGAATTCTAAAATTAGTGAGGAATTTGTAGAGAAGCTATTTGACTTTGTTGGATTTTTAATTCCACAGTATTTAGAAGAGGGTAAACAGCACCTTGTTATAGGAGTAGGATGTACTGGTGGAAGACATAGATCTGTAACTATAGCAAATATGCTATACGATGAGCTTTATAAAAAAGGATATAGAGTAATTAAAAAACATAGAGATTCTATGCTCGGTTAATTATGGGGGCATACTATGGATTACTTAAATAATATAATAGGTATAATAGGGTGGATTGCTCTTGGTGCAGCAATCGTACTTTATATAAAAGCGAGAAAAGCAAAAATTGAAAATCAAATAAGGGAAAGAGAATTAAAAGAAAGAAATCCAAAGGTAGTGGTTATAGGTGGAGGAACAGGACAGTCTGTTTTTTTAAGAGGTCTTAAGTACTACACTAACAATATAACTGCGGTAGTTACTGTAGCAGATGATGGAGGAGGATCTGGGGTTTTAAGAGAAGACCTTGGGATGCTTCCACCAGGAGATATAAGAAACTGCCTTTTAGCTCTTGCAAATATAGAGCCTACTATGAACGAGGTAATGCAGTATAGATTTGAAGAGGGCGGATTAAAAGGACAGAGCTTTGGAAACTTATTCTTGGCTGCGATGACTGGACTTTATGGAAATTTTGAAACAGCTGTATCTAAACTGGGAGAGATCTTTGCGATAACTGGTAAGGTATATCCAGTTACCTTAGAGGATATAAACCTAGTGGCAGAGCTTGAAAATGGAAAGGTAGTAGAAGGAGAATCTGCTATTCCCAAGGCTTGTAAAAGTGATAAGACTAATATAAAAAGACTCAGACTTGACCATCCAAATATAAAACCTCTAAAAGAGGTAATATATGCTATAAATAATGCGGATATAATAGTTATGGGTCCTGGAAGTCTTTATACTAGTGTAATACCCAACCTTTTAGTAGATGGAGTAGTTGATGCTATAAAAAATTCTGATGCACCTAAAGTATACGTGGGAAATGTTATGACGCAGCCTGGCGAAACAGAAAATTATAATTTGTTCGACCATGCAAATGCTATAATAGAACATGCAGGAGAGAATATTTTAGATTATGTAATCGCAAATAAGGAAATACTGCAAGAGGACGTTTTTATGCGTTATAATAAAGATGGGGCAGAACAAGTCCTTTTAGATAACCATCAGAAAAAAAGCTTTGATAAGCTAGGAATAAAAGTAATTGAAGCAGATCTTATTGAAATAAAAAATAATTACATAAGACACGATGCAAAAGGTGTTTCTAAGGTAATTATGCAGATAGTTTCTGAAGAGAGAAATATGTAACAGTTTAAGGAGTGAATAGAATGAGAGAAGAGGTAAGTGCCGGCGGTGTTGTACTGTTTGGAAATGCTGTTCTTCTACTTAGAAAATTTAATGGAGATTGGGTACTCCCAAAAGGGAAAGTTGAAAAAGGGGAGAGCCATGAACAAGCCGCATTAAGAGAAGTAGGAGAAGAAACGGGAGTAAAAGCGGATATAGATAAATATCTTGGAGAAATACACTATACTTTCAAAGAAAATTGGGACGAAAATAAAACAGTTCATAAGACTGTATTTTGGTATTTAATGACTGCTAGAAGTATGGATACAATTCCTCAGAAGGAAGAAGGATTTGTAGATGCTAAATTTGTGCATATAGACAGAGTTGTTGAAATGGCTAGATACGACGATGAAAAAGAAATCATAAAAGTAGCTCTAGTGGAAATAAAAAAAAAATTAAATAAATAGTAAATGAAAAAATAAAGGCAGTAGGTGGTAGATAGAAATGTCATTTTCAGCGGAAACTAAGAACGAACTAACGAGAATAGATTCTGATAATCAGGCTGTAAATTTAGCTGAGCTTGCGGGCATAGTTAGACTTTCTGGAAGTATACAGATAGCTGGGTTTAAAAAGATGAATCTAAAGATAATAACAGAGCTCAACTCGATAGCAAGAAAAGTGTTCAAGCTTTTAAAACATGATTTTAATATCAACACTACTATCGCTGTAAATAAAAACCAGATGCTTAAAAGAAACAACAGCTATGTTTTAACTGTTAAAAGCGATATGGGAGCAGAAAAACTTTTAAAAGAGCTAGGTGTTTTAGAAAAAGGAGACGGTTTTTTCCCTAAAAATGATATTGCAGAGGAGCTAATTGCGACGGAAGAACAAAAGAGAGCATTTATAAGAGGTGCTTTTCTAGGTGGTGGCTCAATTAGCGATCCTGAAAAAAATTATCATCTTGAATTTGTAACTAACAATATGGAGTTTGCAGAATCTCTTAGAGATTTGATAAACAGCTTCGATTTTAATAGCAAAATTGTAGCTAGAAAGAATAATTATGTTGTTTATATAAAAGAAAGTGAGCAGATATCTGATTTACTTAGCCTTATAGGTGCTCATAGTGCTCTTTTAAAACTTCAGAACGTAAAAATAGTAAAAGAGATGAGAAATAACGTAAACAGAATAGTGAATTGTGAAACAGCCAATCTAACAAAGGCTGTCAATGCAGCGGTGAAACAGGTTGAAAATATTAGAATAATAGAAGAAACAATAGGTATAAAAAAATTGCCTGAAAATCTACAGCAGATAGCACTTCTAAGAGTGGAAAATGAGGAGCTTACGTTAAAAGAACTTGGAGAGATGCTAAATCCTCCTGTTGGGAAATCTGGAGTAAACTACAGATTAAAGAGAATACAGGAAATAGCAGATAATCTAAGAGAAAAATACAATATAGAATAAAAATAGGAGACTTTTCTATAAATTGGGAAGTCTCTTTTTTAAATAAAATTTGTAACAAAATAGAAAAAATAAATTATAATAAATATATAATACAAAATAGGAGCAACTATATAGTTGTTAAAAATATAGTCAAAAATATACATATTTAGACAAATATATTTTTACAAAAAAGCTCCCTACATTCATAAC
>NZ_QUGE01000031.1:0-450 GCF_003478825.1 Peptoclostridium sp. AF21-18 | reverse complement strand
AAAGCTCCCTACATTCATAACGAGTGTAGAGAGGCGAGAAATCGCCCAAAACTCCTTTAATTGCTGGAAGTTCCTAAAGCTAGTTAAACTACAACGTAGAATTGAAAAATATTCAAGCGTGAATGTTGCGAAAGCAAAAAAAATTAACTAGATGGCATAAGGTTAAACCCTAAGTGCTTTAATAATGGATAATCAGCAGCCAAGATCCGAACAGGATAAGGTTCAACGACTAGGCAAATGCCGTACATCACAAGCTAATGGTGGTGGAAATGGGGAGCATCTAAAAAAATTAGATGGTGATATAGTCTGTGCTTAATGGAAACATTAAGAAGTTCATGAAAAAAATTAAAAATCGTATTTTAATTTATAAATTCTGAGAACTGATTGGAAAGTAGCTATTCCGATTGAACACTCTAAAAATATATACGGATGTATTTTAGATATAACGAC
>NZ_QUGE01000030.1:0-25523 GCF_003478825.1 Peptoclostridium sp. AF21-18 | reverse complement strand
GAACGGCACGCTCCGTGGTGTGAGAGGGGCTACAAGTTAGCCCCTACTTGATTTACTATATTATATGTTTCGTAATATCTTTAATTTTGGCAAACTTTTGATATTATAGATATTCTATAGAGGTTAAATTAAAAACATAAATAAAAGGATAATGATATCGATGTTTTGTGATTGATAAGTAAAAGTTATTAGCTAGAATTGTCTGAATAGTGAAAAAGCTATTTTTAGAAAGGAAAAGTTATATAGGCTTAAGAAATAAAAGTTAAAAAAATATCTAAGAGGGGCTAAAGTGATTTGTATCTATGCTGTAAAATCTATAGATACAGTTAAAAACAATCTAAATTGTATACAAAAGAATAAGAATTATGGTTTAAATTAATGGAAAAAACGCTGATTGATAAAAAAATAGCTAAAAAAACAAAAGAAGTAATATTCAGATAAAAGATTTTTTGAGCATAAACAACTTGCAAAAAGTGATAAGTTGTATATATTTACAAAAACTGTAATACTTCAAATTGTTTCAAAAAAAATCAAAGTTAAAATTAAGTTTTTTCAAAATTATGACAAATGAAAAAGAATAGGCATTGTAAATAAGGATTGATATTTCAACAGATGTAGATAAAAACTAAATAAAATTTCTATGCAGAATAAAAATTTTATGGAAAAAATTATTATCTGACTTAAAAATGGAAAACGTATTCAAATTGATTTCAAAACGATAGAAATGAAAAATGATTATGCAAAATAAATTAGAAAATTGAAGAATTAACTAAAAAACAATGCAAAAAATTAAATTTATGAAATTGACAAAATCGTAAAATAAAAATATAATAAATATAATCTAAGAATATTATTAAAAAGTTTGGCCAATTTCAAAAAGACAGGTGGTGAAGAGATGTCATCTATTGAATTAATAAAAGTTATCAATGAAGCAGAAGAACAGGCCGATAAAATTAAAAAAGATGGAGTTCAGGAAGCGAAACAAATCGTAGCTGATGCAAATAAAAGAGCATCGCAGTTAATACTTGAAGCAGAAGACAAGGCAGATGCTGAATACAATTTAGCAATAAGCAAGGCCGAAGAAGAAGCTGGAAAGGTATATGATAATACTATTGAACAAACATCAGAAAAGAGCAGAGTGATTTTATCAGAAGCTGAAAAAAACATTCAAGCTGGAGTAAAGGTTGTTCTAGAAAGGATTGTGAAGTCTAATGTCAATTGTTAAGATGAAAAAACTTTCTGTCATAGGACTGAGCAACAATAAAGAAGAGCTTATAAAACATTTAATGGATCTTGGTGTAGTTGAATTAAGTGCACAGGATCAAAAACTTCTTGATGAAGAGTGGGCTAATATAGTTGTAAAAGATGGTAACGAAGATGAAGTAAGTAGAATTGATTCAGAGCTTCAGAAAATTTCTACAGTACTAGAAACACTTGAACAGTACGACAAGTCTAAAAAGCCTCTTATAAAGACTAGAAGAGCTATTACAAAGAGAGAATTTAAAAAGGTTATGGAGGATAAGGAAAATATCCAAAGTACAGTGGAAAAGGTTTATAAGCTTTACAATAGTCTTGTGAATCTGAAAGGACAAGAAAATAAAATAGAAACTAATATGGTTTCATTAAAGCCATGGCTTTCTTATGACATACCTGTTGAATTAAGGGAAACAGAAAGTACTGAGATTCTAATGGGGGTTGTTCCTAGCGTAACAGAGATAGAAGCTATGAGAGCTGCTGTAGAAAAAGCTACAGATAGAACAGTATTTAGACTTATCGGAAGCGATGCAGATCAGCATTACTTATCTATAATAGCTCTAAAAGATGATATCGAACTTGTTTTAGATTGTGTTAGACAGTTTGGATTTAACAAAGTTACATTCTCAAACATGTACGGAACACCAGCTGAAATAACAGGAAGCTATGAAAAAGAGCTTGCTGAAATAGCAAAAGAAAAAGAAGTAGTAGAAGCGGATATAACTTCTATGACAGGAGAAATCAAAAAAGTAGAATGTTTATACGACGATACTATAATAGAAAAAGACAGAAATCAGATAAGAAATAGGCTTTTAAAAACAGAAGCTTCTTTCTATTTTGACGGATATATGCCAGCAGTGGCAGAAAAAAGCGTTCAGAGAGTGCTAGAAGAAAATGAATGTTATTACGAATTTAATGAAATTCCAGAAGGAGAAGAAGCACCAGTATTACTACACAATACAGGCGCTATATATCCTTTCGAAGCGATAACAAATCTTTACGCATTACCTGAATACAAGGAAATAGACCCTACAAAATGGTTAGCACCATTCTACTTTATATTCTTCGGTATGATGCTAAGTGATGCAGCATACGGAATAATAATGGCAGTTGGATGCTTTATAATATCTAAAAAATTCAGACTAGAAGGAATGATGAAAAAACTTATAAATATGTTCTTCTGGTGTGGTATTTCAACAGCAATTTGGGGAGCATTATTTGGTGGTTGGTTTGGAGATTTACCAACAGTTGCAGCTAAGACATTCTTTGGAATAGACAACTTTGTAATCAATCCACTTTGGTTTAACCCAGTAAATGACCCTATGAAATTATTAATATTCTCATTCATACTAGGTGGTATACATTTATTCCTAGGTATGGGAATACAGGCATATATGCTTATAAGAGACGGTAAACCATTAGACGCATTATTTGATATAGGTTTATGGTATGTACTTTTAGTAGGTTTAGTTCTATTTGGTGTAGGTGGAAATATAGGACCAGCATTTGCTACAGCAGGTAAATATATGTCAATCATAGGTGTTGTAGGTATCCTTCTAACAGGAGGAAGACGGAAAAAAGGAATATTCGGAAAGATTACAGGCGGTTTAGGAAGCTTATACAATATAACTTCTTATTTAGCTGATATTCTTTCATACTCAAGACTTCTTGCCTTAGGTCTTGCTACTGGAGTTATAGCTCAGGTTATAAATACAATGGGTAGCTTAGCAGGCGGAGGAATAAAAGGATCTATATTATTAATAGTAGTTGCGGTATTTGGACATTTATTCAACTTAGCAATAAATGCATTAGGAAGTTTCGTTCACGCCAGCAGACTACAGTACGTTGAATTCTTCGGAAAATTCTACAAAGGCGGAGGAACAGCGTTTGAACCATTTGATAAAAAGACAAAATATGTCGACATAGTTAAGGAGGAAGATTAATATGTCAATCGGTACAATGTTAGCAATTTTAGGAGCATCATTAGCAGCAATAGCAGGTATAGGAAGTGCGATAGGTGTAGGTATAGCTGGGGAAGCAGCAGCAGGAGTAGTAGCAGAAGACCCTAAAAAATTCGGTCAGACACTAATCATGCAGGCTCTACCAGGTACTCAGGGTATATATGGATTATTAATAGCTTTCATCATAATGCTTAAAATAGGTCTTATGGGTGGAAGTGGAATAGCAGATTTAACAGTTGCACAGGGTGCAGCAATATTAGCAGCAGCAGCACCTATAGGAATAGTTGGTGTATTCTCAGCTATAGCTCAGGGTAAAGCAGCAGCAGCTGGTATAATGCTTATAGCTAGAAAACCAGAAGAATTAGCAAAAGGTATGATATATGCAGCAATGGTTGAAACATATGCCGTATTAGCATTACTAGTATCTTTCTTAATGTTAAACGCAATAGCTTTATAATAACAACAGTAACAGTTTAAGGATGTGGATATAATGAGTATTGAAAAAATAACAGAAAAAATACTTTCTGAAGCTCAGGGATATGCAGATAATGCTGTTGCTGAAGCAAGAAAACAGGAAGCAGAAATAATAGCTAAGGCACAGGCCGATGCAGATAAAATACTTTTAAATGTCCAGAACAAGATAAAAGCTGAATCAGAAAAAGTATTCAGCAGAAGAAATTCGCTTGCTCAGCTTGAAACAAGAAAAATGCTTCTAAAAGCTAAACAGGGTGCAGTTAATGAATGTTTCGAGAGAGCAGTTGCAGAAGTCCACAATATGGACGAAGAAAAATACATAGAGTTTCTAGCAGATACTTTATCTGACATAGGTGTTAAATGTGGAGAAGTTCTTTTCAATGCTAAAGACGCTGAAGCTGTTGGAGAAAAAGTAGTTGTTCTGGCAAATGAAAAAGGAAATAACTTTTGTTTATCAAGTAAAACAATAAATGCTAGTGGAGGATTCAAAGTTGTAGCTGGTAAAGTTGAAATAACTGCTACTATAGAATCTATAATTGAAGATATAAAAGAAGAAATAACACCTGATGTGGTAAAGGCATTGTTCGAATAATACAAGGCTTATCCACTTTAAAGAAAGGGGATTGATTGATTTGGCAAAGATTAATGATAGAGATTACGTATTTGCCACTGCCTGTGTAAGAAGCGGAGAAAAAAATATGCTTAGCCACGACAAAATCGAAAAAATGGTTGAAAGTAAAAATCCGGAAGAAGCACTAAAAGTACTTACAGAAATGGAATACGGTGGAGCTATTCCGGATGTAAAACCACAGGATTTCGAAGTGCTCTTAACACGGGAACACAAAAGAACTTACGAATTTGTTAAATCAATAGTTCACGATCCTGAGTACTTTAACATATTTTTATATCAGTCAGACTACCATAATATAAAGGTTATATTAAAAGCAGAATTTTTAGGAACAGATCCTGAACCATTCTTTATGGGAAGTGGAAGTATAGATACTAAAGATCTTGTTAATATGGTAAGAGAAAGAGACTTCGTTGGAATGTCTACAGAAATGAAGGATGCTATAGAAGAAGTTCTTGATGTATTCGGAAGAACTAAGGATCCTCAGCAAGTAGATATAATTCTTGATAAAGCATGCTATAAAGATATGATAAGACTTGCGGAAAAATCAGAAAATACATATTTAAAAGGATATGTAAAACTTCTAATAGATACTATTAATTTAAGAATATTTGTCAGAATGAGAAGAATGAATAAATCTTGGGACTTCTTCTCTAAAGTGTTTATAGAAGGTGGAAATATAACAGAAAAATTCTTTATAGCAGGATACGATGAACAGCTTGAAACATTTGCTGAAAAGCTAGTTTCTTATGGACTGTCAGATGTCCTAGCTGAAAGTATTCCAATGCTTAAAGAAAGTGGCAGTTTCACAATGCTTGAAAAATTATGTGATAATCGTTTGATGGAATATGTAAAAGATTCAAGATATAAATCTTTTGGAATAGAAGCAATAGTTGGTTACATATTAGCTAAAGAAAATGAAATAAAAGCAGCCAGAATAATAATGGCTGGTAAATTAGCTGGACTTCCATCAGATAGAATAAGAGAAAGGCTGAGAGTAAGTTATGTATAGAATAGGAGTAATAGGTGACAGAGATAGTGTTGTAGGATTTAAAGCTGTTGGACTAGATACATACCCTTGTATGAACTCAGACGAAGCTAAAAAAGTTCTACACCAGCTTGTAACTGAAGAGAATTTCGCTATTATCTACATAACAGAAGGTCTATGCAAAGATATGATAGAAGAAATAGACAGCTATAAATCACTAATAACACCAGCTATAATTCCTATACCAGGAGTTGACGGAAGCTTAGGAATAGGAATAGCAGGAGTTAAAAAGAATGTAGAAAAAGCAGTTGGAGCTGATATTCTTTTCGGAGATAAGTAAGAAAACAAATTATTAATTTTAATTAATATAGAAAGAAACGGTGATAAAATGAGCCAAGGAAAAGTAGTTAAAGTATCTGGACCACTTGTTGTTGCTGAAGGTATGCAAGAAGCCAACATGTTTGACGTGGTTCGTGTCTCAGATGAGGGACTTATAGGTGAAATAATCGAGATGCGTGGAGATAAAGCATCTATTCAGGTATATGAAGAAACAGCAGGTCTTGGACCAGGAACAAAAGTTGTATCAACTCACGCTCCTCTAAGTGTTGAGCTTGGACCAGGACTTATAGAAAATATGTACGATGGTATCCAGCGTCCACTAGAAAAAATGGTGGAAGTTGCAGGATCTAATATATCAAGAGGTATAGACGTTTCAGCAATAGACAGAGATAAAAAATGGGAATTTGTTCCTAAAGTATCTGTTGGTGACGCTGTACAGACTGG
Organism: Peptoclostridium sp. AF21-18; assembly: GCF_003478825.1. Classification (NCBI taxonomy): domain Bacteria; kingdom Bacillati; phylum Bacillota; class Clostridia; order Peptostreptococcales; family Peptoclostridiaceae; genus Peptoclostridium; species Peptoclostridium sp. AF21-18. Next base: position 19,435 of record NZ_QUGE01000030.1, on the reverse strand, counting down.
AGATATAATAGGTACAGTTCAGGAAACTGTTGTTGTAGAACATAGAATAATGGTTCCTGTAGGAGTAAAAGGTACTGTTAAAGAAATAAAATCTGGTGAATTCACTGTAGAAGAAACAGTTTGTGTTCTTACTCTTGAAGATGGATCAGAAAAAGAATTAACAATGATGCAGAAATGGCCAGTTAGGGTTGCAAGACCTTACAAAGAAAAACTAGTTCCAGATATGCCTCTAGTTACTGGTCAGAGAGTTATAGATACAATGTTCCCTATAGCAAAAGGTGGGGTTGCAGCTGTACCGGGACCTTTCGGAAGTGGTAAAACAGTTGTTCAGCATCAGCTTGCTAAATGGGCAGACGCAGAAATAGTTGTTTATATAGGTTGTGGTGAACGTGGAAATGAAATGACAGACGTTCTTCGTGAGTTCCCAGAACTTCAGGACCCTAAAACTGGTGAATCACTAATGAAGAGAACTATACTTATAGCTAATACTTCAGATATGCCGGTTGCAGCCCGTGAAGCATCTATATATACAGGTATAACAATAGCAGAATACTTCAGAGATATGGGTTACTCAGTAGCACTTATGGCAGACTCTACATCAAGATGGGCCGAAGCTCTTCGTGAAATGTCAGGACGTCTTGAAGAAATGCCAGGTGAAGAAGGTTACCCAGCATACCTAGGATCTCGTCTAGCTCAGTTCTATGAAAGAGCTGGTAGAGTAGTAAGCTTAGGAACAGAAGGAAGAGAAGGTGCACTATCTGCAATAGGTGCCGTTTCACCTCCAGGTGGGGATACTTCTGAACCAGTTTCTCAGGCTACTCTTCGTATAGTAAAAGTATTCTGGGGACTAGATAGTGACCTTGCTTACAAACGTCACTTCCCAGCTATAAACTGGTTATCAAGTTATTCTCTATATGTAGACAGATTAAACAAATGGTTTGACAAAAACGTTAATAAATACTGGTCAACAAATAGAGCAGACGCTATGAAGTTACTTCAGGAAGAAGCAGAACTTCAGGAAATAGTACAGCTAGTTGGTGTGGATGCACTTTCATACTCAGATAGATTAAAACTTGAAATAGCAAGAACAATACGTGAAGACTATTTACATCAGAATGCTTTCCACGATGTAGATACATATTCTTCACTAAACAAACAGTTCTTATTATTAAGATTAATAATGCTATTCTACAACAGAAGTGCAGAAGCAATAGCAAACGGAGCTGATTTTGATAAATTAGTAGAACTTCCAGTAAGAGAAAGAATAGGAAGATTCAAATACGTAGAAGAAAAAGACGTAAATGAAGTTTACGCAGCAATAGATGAAGAAATGGTAAGTTGCTTAGCAGACTTAACAGCTAAGGAGGTGGAGTAATTGATAAAAGAGTATAAGACTATTGCAGAAGTGGCCGGACCACTGATGCTTGTTAAAGACGTAGAAGGCGTAACATATGACGAACTTGGAGAAATAGAACTTCCTTCTGGTGAAAAAAGAAGATGTAAAGTACTAGAAGTTAATGGGAATAATGCTCTTGTTCAGTTATTCGAAAACTCAGCAGGTATAAACCTAGCTGAAAGTAAGGTAAGATTCCTTGGACATGGTATGGAACTTGCCGTATCAGAAGAAATGTTAGGTAGAGTATTTGATGGTATGGGTAGACCAAAAGATGGTGGACCAGACATAATACCAGAAATGAAATTAGATATAAATGGGTTACCTATGAACCCTGCAGCTCGTGACTATCCGTCTGAATTCATACAGACAGGTGTATCTGCAATAGATGGACTAAACACATTAGTTAGAGGACAGAAACTTCCTATATTCTCAGGATCAGGTCTTCCTCATGCAGAATTAGCATCTCAGATAGCTAGACAAGCTCAGGTTCTTAACAGTGAATCTAACTTCGCAGTTGTATTCGCTGCAATGGGTATAACATACGAAGAAGCAGATTACTTCGTATCTGACTTCAAAAGAACAGGTGCTATAGATAGAACAGTTCTATTTATGAACTTAGCAAATGACCCTGCTGTTGAACGTATATCTACTCCACGTATGGCGTTAACAGCTGCTGAATATCTTGCATTTGAAAAACACATGCACGTACTAGTTATATTAACAGATATAACAAACTATGCAGAAGCTCTTCGTGAAGTATCTGCAGCAAGAAAAGAAGTTCCAGGTAGAAGAGGATATCCAGGATACCTATATACTGACCTTGCTACAATGTATGAAAGAGCTGGTAGAAAAATGGGTTGTGAAGGTTCAATAACAATGATACCTATATTAACAATGCCAGAAGATGATAAAACTCATCCAATACCAGACTTAACTGGATACATCACAGAAGGACAGATAATACTTTCTCGTGAACTTTATCGTAAAGGTGTTACACCACCAATAAACGTACTTCCTTCACTATCTCGTCTAAAAGACAAAGGTATAGGTAAAGGAAAAACTAGAGAAGACCATGCAGATACAATGAACCAGTTATTCGCTGCATATGCTCGTGGTAAAGAAGCTAAAGAGCTTATGTCAATACTTGGTGAAGCTGCACTTACAAACATAGACAAAAAGTATGCAAAATTTGCTGATGCTTTTGAAATGGAATATGTAAATCAGGGATATGAAACTAATAGATCTATAGAAGAAACTCTTGAAATAGGATGGAAATTATTAACTATACTTCCTAAGAGTGAGTTAAAACGTATAAAAGATGCTAACATAGAAAAATACTACCCTGAAGAAACATATGATCCAGATGCTAAATAAAAGAAGGGGGAGTAGGCTATGGCAAGACTAAATGTAAATCCTACCAGAATGGTACTTGCTTCTTTAAAAAAGCGTCTGAGTGTTGCCAGTAGAGGACATAAACTTCTAAAAGACAAACGTGATGAGCTAATGAAAACTTTCTTAGATTTAGCAAGAGAAAATAAGGTTTTACGTGAAGAAGTTGAAATAATGATAAGCGGTGTTTATCAGAACTTCAGTATAGCAAATGCTGTAATGTCATCACAAGCCGTTGAAGAAGCACTTATGTATCCAAAACAGGGTGTAATAGTTAATGTTGACAAAAAGAACGTAATGAGTGTTGATGTACCAGTATTTGACTTTGAAACAACTACAAATGACGTTACAGATATATACTCATATGGATTTGCAACAACTTCAGGAGAATTAGATGCAGCTATAAGTGAATTATCTAGGGTGTTCCCAGTAATGCTAAAGCTAGCAGCTATGGAAAAAGAAGCAAATCTACTTGCTGATGAAATCGAAAAAACAAGACGTCGTGTTAATGCACTTGAGTATGTAATGATACCTCAGCTTCAGGAAACTATCAAATACATAACAATGAAACTTGACGAAAATGAAAGAGGAAATCAGACAAGACTAATGAAAGTTAAGGATATGATGCTTAACGAAGCCATTGAAGAAAAAAGAGCTCAAGATGAAGCTATGTATAATGAGTATAAAGAAACACATCAATAGAATTAATCAGGCTGTTGCAATTTTGCAACAGCCTTTTTTTGAACAAATATATTATAAATTTACTCCTTATGAGCAGGTGAATCAAAATTTGCTAATCCTTTGTTATTATGCGAAGCATATGAGATATAGATAAACTTCTCTCCAGATTCGACGCGTGAGCAAGAAAAAGTTTTGTTTCTAATAAAATACACGTCTCCAGATTGTATTCTATTATTTGTTCTTTCAAGTATGAAATAAAGTTGAAAAATGAGAATGAGATTTATATTTGTAGGCTTATTGTAATGAAGATAAAAACTCGATATGGTATAATTAAAAATAAGCGAAATGTAATGAAAAAGAGGAAAAAGTTAAACTTTATAGAGAATAAAAGATAAATAGTAAGTCCAAGAGAAGAAAGAAGGAAAATTATGCTTCCTAAAAGAGTAAGACAGTTTGTAATGAATTTAACTGATAGAATTAATGAAGATGATTACGAATACGTAAAGTCAAAGTTAGATGATAGAGAGTATGAAGTTTTTAATACTATTTCAAAGTCTGAGCAGAAACACAGTGTGAGAGTTGCTCGTGAGATAGAGTGTATAATAGATGAAGTTGAAAAAGAAAATGACTTTGAGAGCGGTTATATACTTACAAATGGGGAAATATTAGATAGAAAGGTAATATTACCCGTATGTGATGATATTTTGAAAAATAAGGATATGTTTGTAAAGGTTGGGCTGCTTCATGACGTTGGCAAGAGCAGACAGAGAATTAATATAATAGATAAATCTATAATAGTTATACTAAATAAATTGACTAGCGGAAAACTTAGAAATATAAATTTAAAGAAAATTCAATGTTATTATAATCATTCAGAGTATAGCTACGAGATATTAAAAGAAATAAATGAGGATAATGTTTTCTTAGAGATTGTGAGAAATCATCACAATGAAAATTATTCAAATGATACGTGTGTAGATGAAAAATATTACCTGGGAAATATAATTAGGTTTTTCCAGGGAGTAGATGATGGCAATTAAGTAACTACTAGATAAATTAACTGATAGTAATAGCGTTAAATACTATAGTAGTTAAAATGTATAGTGAATAAAATATATAGAAATCGAGGTGTTAATATGTCGAATACAAAATTAAATATGGATAACATAAAAAACAAATTAAACTCACAGGAATTTAAAGCTCAAATTGAAAAAATATCAACTGTAAATTCTTTAGTGGAATACCTGAAATCTGAAAACATGGAGTACAAGACATATGAATGCTTCAAAATGATTTCAGACATACCTAGAAATTCTGGTAAAGAAAAGGAAATAAGAGATTTTATTAAAAAATTTGCAGAAGATAGAGGATACAAAACTTATCGGGATGAATTTAATAATGTTATCGTGTATGTGCCAGCATCTGAAGGAATGGAAGATAGAGATTCTATAATGATACAGGGACATACTGACATGGTTTGTGTAAAAGAAGGTGGAAATGTGCATAACTTTGACACAGATCCGCTAGAATTATACACAGAAAATGGAATGTTAAGAGCAAGGAGAACAACTCTTGGTGGTGACGATGGAATTGCAGTCGCATATATGATGAGCATAATGGATAACAAAGACATCAAACATCCAGCGCTAGAATGTGTATTTACATCAGATGAAGAGGGAAGTTTTATAGGTGCTGAAAATTTAGATATGAGCAAATTAAAATCTAAAAAACTATTAAACATCGACTCAGAAGACGAAAATGTAATGATTGTTAGTTGCGCTGGCGGAATGGCGTTTGAAAACAGAATAAAATTTGAAAGAGTAAATTCAAAACTAGAAAATCCATCGGCATGTAGGATAAAAATATCTGGATTAAAAGGTGGGCATTCTGGTTCTGACATACACCTAGGTAGAGCAAATGCGATAAAATTGGCAGCTAAAGTATTAGAATATCTTGAAGGAGATAAAATAGAATTTGAACTTGTATCTATAAAATCTGGAGAAGCTCCAAATGTAATCCCTTCAAAATCTGAAACTATAGTGCTTATGGAAGAAAAAGACGTAGAAAAAGTGATGTCTACTGTTGAAAAAGCACAAGAAAATATAACAAAAGAATACAAACACTCAGAATCTAAGATAAAAATAGAATTAGAAAAAATAGACAACAAAGAATTAAAAGCTATAGAAAAAATAGCTAAGGAAAGAATAATATCTTGGATTGCAAACTTCAAAAATGGAGTATTGACTATGAGCGAGGATGTAGAAGGACTAGTGGAGTCTTCTGACAACGTTGGAACAATATCTACTTTGGAAGATGAAGTAATAATAGTAAACGAGTGTAGAAGCTGTGAAGACAAAAAAATAAAAGAAATAAAAGCGGATATGGAAGAACTTTCAAAATCTCAACACACAGAAATGGAAATAAAATACTCATATCCTGGATGGAAATTCAATCCAAAATCAGAAGTTAGAAAATCATTCAACGAAAGCATAGAAAAAATATTCGGAAGAAAATCTCAAGAACTAGCAGTACACTCTGGACTAGAAGTTGGATTTTTTGTAGATGGCGTAGAAGGTGTGGATGCAATATCAATAGGTCCAAATATGTTAGACATACACACACCAGAAGAAAAACTAGACATAATATCAGCTCTAAAAATATGGTATGCGCTGATAGATTTTCTTGAAAAATAGAGAAGTACAAAAAAACAAAAAGGAGAATTAATTGTGGAAGAATTAAAAAATGCTATAAGAGAAATATCAAACTCAAAGCCGTACAAAATAGTTATAAGCAATAGAAAAAACAAAGATGTGGAATATAAAAAAATAAACATAAACCTAAAAGAAGCTAAGGGAAGAGAATTCTATCAGGTGGAAAAATTTACAGAAAAGCAGGTATTCCATGAAAATATCGAAATAGCTGACTTAGAAGCTAAAATATTTGAATTTATGGAAGAAGACTTCAAACAGTTAGATGCTTGGTCAGAAGATGAAAACTTCAACATCAAAATATCTAAAAAAGGAAAAGTATTCTTTGGAAGAAAAGGTGGAAACAATGTTTCTAAAGCAAAACAGTCAAAATCACACAACAAAGAAAAAGAATATATAATCAAAGAAGGTATGGACGTGCCAGCACTAGTTGATCTGGGAGTATTTACAAAAGAAGGAAAAGTAGTCAAATCTAAGTACGACAAGTACAAACAGATAAACAAATTCATAGAATTAATAGATCATGAAATAAGAAAAAATGACTACAAAGAACTTACTATCTTGGACTTTGGATGTGGAAAATCTTACCTAACATTTGTACTTTACTACTATTTTGTAGAGATAAAGAAAATAAATGTAAAAATGATAGGGCTTGATTTAAAAGAAGATGTAATTAACAAGTGCAACGAAATTGCAAAAAGATACAACTACGAAAATCTTCACTTTGAGCTTGGGGATATAAATGGATATAAATACAACAACAAAGTAGACATGGTAATCACGCTTCATGCATGTGACACAGCTACAGATTATGCGCTTTACAATGCGATAAAATGGAACACTAAGATGATATTCTCAGTACCATGCTGCCAGCACGAACTAAATGCACAGATGAAATCAGAAGATTTATCAATCCTTACAAACTACGGGATAATACAGGAAAGAGTTGCGGCGCTTATGACAGACGCTATAAGAGGCAACTTGCTTGAAAGTGTGGGATACAAAACTCAGCTACTTGAATTTATAGACATAGCTCACTCTCCTAAAAATATCTTAGTGAGAGCCGTTAAATCAAACATATCAAAAGAAAAAAGAGAAAAAGCGCTAAAAGAAGTAGATAATCTAGTTAAAGAATTTAACTTTGATCAGACACTATACAGACTTCTAAAAGAGGATGGTTTAATATAGTTTAAAAATCAGAAAATCATAATTAAAAATTCTAAAAAAAGGAAAAGGGTGGAAAAAATGATTACAATAATATCTCCAGCCAAAAATATGAGAAAATCTGAAGACTGGAAAGAACTAATTGACGAAGGGGAGCTAAGCTGCCCAAGACTTTACGAAAAATCAAACGAGGTACTTGCTCATATGAAGGAGTACATAACTGAGGAAATACGGGCAATAATGAAAATAAAAGAGGAACTAGCTCAGTTAAACTACTGTAGATTTCAGAGAATGAAACCTATATCTTGTTGTAAAAATTCTAAAGACGGCAAAGAAAGTCCTAAATTTACTGGAAAAACACCAGCTATATTTGCCTACGATGGAATACAGTACAAAAGTATATCGCCAGAAAGCATATCAAAAGATGGGATAGAATTTTTAAATGATCACCTTAGAATAATAAGTGGACTTTATGGAGTGCTTAGACCTTTTGACATGATTGACGAGTACAGACTTGAAATGCAGACTAAAGTAAAGATTAACGACAAGGCAAATCTATATTCTTTTTGGGATGGCAGCATCTCTGGAAATATATCTGAAGACTTAGGTGGAGAAGGAATTGTACTTAATTTGGCATCAAAAGAATACAGTAAAACTGTAGAAAAATATTTTGATAACAAAAAATCAGAATCAAAAATAAAGCTGATTACATGTACATTCAAGGTTGAAAAAGCAGGAAAATTAAAAGTTGAATCGACAGCTTCTAAAAAAGCTAGAGGATATATGGTTAGATACATAGCTGAAAACAAAATTGACGATATAGAAGGTGTGAAAACTTTCAATATAGATGGATTTACATACTCTGAAAATGAATCTACAGAAAAAGAGATTGTATTTGTAAAGAAGGTCGATTAGATGAAACTAAAAATAAAAGTTAAACTAGAATTAAGTACAGATAAACTAAGAAAAAGAAAAAATAAAAAAGTTAGAGGAAAAAGAGGAAAACTATGGAAAAAATAGCAGTAATAGCTGGAACTCCGATAGACACTCAAATGGGAGCGGAGTTTCTTCAAAAAAAGGGATTAGAAACTGAGGAATTTCCAGTATCTGAAAACCCTGTTGAGCAGACAAAATTCCAAGCAATGCCACAGGAAACAAAAGAATTGGAAATGAAAAAAATAATAAATAAAATAAAAGAATGTGGAATAAAAAAAATATTTGTATACTGCAACTCTCTAAGCTCGGCAGTAGATATGGAAAAACTATCAAAAGAAGAAAACATCGTAATAGTAACTCCAATGGATGCGTACAAAAAAATAGCTGTGGACTACAACTCAGTAGGTGTATTTGCAGCTAACAACCAGGGACTTGCAGGAATTGAAAGAACAATAGTAGAAAAAAACAAAAACTGCAATGTCATAGGAATAGGAATACTTCCTGTAGTACTAGATGTAGAAGCTAAAAAACAAGCTCAAGACATAATAGCCGACAACCACCTAGACTTGGCGGTTGAATTCTTTGAAAAAAACAAAGTTGAAGCGATAATACTTGGATGCACGCATTTTCCATACTTTGAAAAAGAACTAAAAAAATGCACTGAACTGGAAATAATAAACCCATCAGAAACAATGCATAAAATTTTAATTGAATACTAAAAAATAAAGAGCAAGGTTTGTAACTGCATAATTTGTGGAAAACTCCTTTGGCTCGAATAATAGTAACCTCCTCTCCAGGCAATCAAGTTGCATTGTCGAGTTCGGTTTACTATTATCCTCACCAAATCGAGTCTTCTCCAAAAATTAATGCAGTTACAAAACCTTGCTCTCATCTTTTATACTCTTCAAACTAAAATTTTGGAAAAGAATAGTAAAAAGTTTAAAGTAAGTAAATAGAGATAAGTAATAAAGGTGAGTATATAAGATAATATTAAAATAATTTTATTATATTTGATGAGAATAGTAGCATTTTAGTTGCGAGATTAATAAAAAGTTAGGCTGTTTAATTTTGTAATTAGCTTTTTCGTGACATAATATTTTATAAATTTACTATATTGTAAAGAGTGTGTTAAATCAAAATTTATAGGAATAATAACTAACTTGCTAGATTGAAGGTCATAGACAAAACGCACTCGACAATCTGCAGACGTGCATTTTAATTACAACAAAATACTTTACCTGCACGCACGTCGAAGCCTGGAGAGAAGTTTGTCTATGACTTCAATCCCCGAGAGATATTAACCTATAAATTTTGATTTAACCACTCTTAAACATATAGAAAATTTATAACTGATTATAAACAAAAAAGCTATTGCAAAATTGCAACAGCCTTATTTTATTAATCTATCCAACCAAAATGCTTGCAAGCATATTCTATTCCATCATCGTCAGCATTTTTAGTTACAAAGTCAGCTTTTTCTTTTAATTCGTCAATAGCATTTCCCATAGCGATTGAAGTCCATTCATCTCTGAACATTTTTAAATCGTTTTTCTGATCACCAAATACTACGACATCTTTGTATGGAGCGCCAAAATGGTCCATAACTGCCTTTATTCCAACAGATTTATCATCTGGCTCAACAAATAAGTATGCATCGTGGAATCTTACAAAAGGAAGATTTTTAAGAGCGACAAGAGTATCGTCTTCCTCAGGTTTGCAAGCTATGTAAAGCTTGTAGTATGTGTCTATCTTTTCTATATCTAAATCAGGATCGACAATAGTTTCCATATAAACGTCCTCTGTAACATTTACAAAATCGTCGTTTCTAGTGTATCTAGTCTTTGAATTATCTATAGAAATACCCCAAGGGATGTTTCTACTATCGGCTTCTTTTAAAAGGGCAATACAATTCTCTTTATTAAGAGGCTCGATATGTAAAAGCTCTCTATTTATAGTTATACCATTTCCGCCGTCGCTAACCATATTGTCAAATCCAAGCTCGTCTAAAAGCTCAACTGCCTTTGCGTGACTTCTACCTGTTGCAATGGCTAAAAAATGACCATTTTCCTCTAATTTTTCTAATGTTCTTCTTGTAGACTCTGGAACATATGGTTCTGGGAAACCTGTAGAAAGAGTTCCGTCTATGTCAAAGAAGAAATACTTCTTAACAAATTTTTCATTAGTACTAATAATAATCACCACCTTAAAATAATTTTTGCTATAAAGAAATGGTACCACAAAATTCAAAAAAATAATATCCATTAAATGTAAAAAATTGATTAATACAAATCTCAAAAGCTAGAAAATTACAGAGAATTTGAATAAAGAAAATTGTAGAAGTCATTTTTTTTGTAGAAGTATTTATTTTATTTCTTTTTTGTTCTATTATATTAATTAAAGGGAAATGAAAACTAAGAAATATTTAAAAATTAGAGAAAGGATGGCTATATGAACGTATTAAATATAGATAGAATAATAAATCTAAGAAAAGAATATCAGTCAGTAAAAGAGGATTTTGCAGAAGCTGTCCTTGATAGAGCGGAAAATGTAATAAAAAAAGAGGTACTCATAAAATCTACATACCAGTCACACTTTGGAATGTACGAGCTAGCAATACTTAAAACAGAGGTGGATAGAAGAATGCTTCTGAGAAAGCTTGAGCTGGCAAATGAATATATGAAGGCAAATAAGGACATAGACGAGGATAAAATAAGGGAAATTGCTGAGTCTGAGCAGCTTGGACTTTTAGAGATAATAGAGAATAAAAAATCTCGGATACAGAAGGCAAACGACTTTTTAAAAAGAGATAGATTAAACACTAGGGAAAAGGAAAGAATGAAAGACAGCATGAAGCTACTTACATTGAAACTTCATCCGGTATTAAACAAAAAATCAGATGAAAAATCTATTATGATACTTGAAAGAGCGTTGGATGCATTTATAGACGATAACTACGGAAAAATGAGGATGTTAGAAAATATTTTAGATGCGTCATGTGAAAAAGAAGAAAATATAGACGAAAAAACAATGGTCAAAGAAATTGAAAGAATAAGAAGAGCTATTGCAGACGAGGTAATGCAAGCGGCACTTGAAAGAAGAGAAAAGGTCTTTGAAATGGAAGATTTAGTATTCAATTTGAAAAAAGTTGAAGAGCAAAAAGAAGCTTTAAAGAATGAATTAAAGATAGAGCAGCAAGCTAGGGATGATTTAAAATACAAACTAGACTTACTTGAAAAAATATACAACTTCAATGTAGAATAAATAGGGAAATTTAGAGAAAAGAAAAAGGAGGAGCTATGGCAGGGAGACTTGACTTAACTGAGGGAAGAATTGCCGACAAGCTTATAAGGTTGGCGCTTCCAATTATGGGAACATCTTTTATAAACATAGGCTACAATGTAGTCGACATGCTTTGGGTTGGTAGAGCAGGAAGTTCTGCAGTTGCAGCAGTTGGAACAGCAGGATTTTACACTTGGCTAGCACTAGCATTTATAGCGATATCGAGAGTTGGTGGAGAGGTAAAGGTTGCACAGAGTATGGGAGACCACAACCTAGACGAAACAAGAGCCTACATAAAGGCAGCAATAGAAATAAACATCGTGCTTGCGATATTATTTGGAGCAGTGCTTATAATTTTCAACCGACCACTTATTGAACTGTTCAGACTTGGTGATGAACACGTAACACAGCAGGGAAGTACATACCTTATAATAGTAGGACTTGGAATGGTATTTTACTTCATAAACCCAGTATTTACAGCAATTTTCAATGGGTTGGGAGATAGTAAGACACCATTTATAATCAACACAACTGGATTATTAGTCAATATATTCTTAGATCCAGTACTTATATTAGGGTTTGGACCAGTTCCTAGCATGGGTGTAGCTGGGGCTGCGATTGCCACAATAACTGCACAAGCTTGTGCAACACTCATATTCATATACAAAATTGCTAAAAAAGAAGGAATATACTTTAAAATAAGATATTTCAAAAATATAAAACTTAGCTACCACAAAGAACTATTTATATTAGGACTACCAGTCGCAATACAGAGTGGTATGTTTACAGGATTTTCTATGTGTATAGGAGTAATAGTTGCTAGATGGGGACCGGTAGCGATTGCAGTACAAAAGGTCGGAAACCAAATTGAGTCTATTGCATACACAACTGCTGACGGGATGTCGTCATCTGTATCTGCATTTGTAGGTCAGAACTATGGAGCAGGAAAAGTTGATAGAATAGAAAAAGGAGCTAAAGTTGGAATAATGTTTGCAATATTCTGGGGGGCGCTAACAATGTGCCTACTAGTATTTGGAGCAGACTTTATCTTTAAATTCTTCATAGACGAGCCAGAAGCAAGAAGAATAGGTGCAAACTACCTGATGATACTAGGATTTGGGGAAATATTCCAATGCCTAGAAATAATCGTAACTGGTGTACTAAGAGGACTTGGAAGAACATACATAACATCTGCTGTAAGTATAATATTTACAGGTGCAAGAATACCAATGGCACTACTACTATCATCTGTATTAGGAATGGGACTAACAGGTGTATGGGTGAGTATCTCGCTTAGCATGGGAATAAAAGGAATAGTAATGCTATCAGTATATCTAACATACAAACGCAAAGGAAAACTAGTATAAAAATATTAATAAATAGGCTATTACACTTTTGTAATGGTCTATTTTTATGCTTTAAACAACAAAGAATCTCCTCTCCAGGCAATCAAGTTGCATTGTCGAGTTCGATTTCTTTGTTATTCAAAGCAAATAGAACCATATACAAAAGCTGTAATAGCCACATTTATTAAATTATAATTACTGCGTAAAACAGAAAAACTTGGAACAAGAAAAACCACTCTTTATAAGCTAGTAAATTTATATAAGATTAAAAAAGAAAACTGCTTGAAAAATATAACAACAGTCCTCTAAGTAATTATCTAGTTTAAAGTACATATGGAAGAATGTAAAATGTGTAAAATATTTTATCATCAAGGAAAATATATCCATATTCAACGAGTAAATAGTATAAAAACTGAGGGCAAGAGAAATAACTGCTCTAAAGCGACAATTCCCCAACTGTATCAAAATAAAAAAGCTGTTGCAAGAATTTTGCAAGGAGTCCCTTTAAGACTTAAATACAAGTAGTTCGCAGCGACAATTCTGCAAGCGCCCAACATCATTGAAATGTGTTATATGAATGGGTTGGGCGCTGAAGCCTGGAGAGCGAATACTTGTATTAAGTCTAGGGATCCTGCAAAATTTGCAACAGCTTTTTTATTCCTAAGTAACAACTTATATAAACTCTTGAAGTTTGATGACTTTATTATGTAAAGAATTTATATATCTGCAAAAAACGAACGATAATGATAGAATATAGGCATAAAATACTGAAATGATATAAATATTTTATAGACTAAAATATAATTATAGAAAAAAACTAAAAAAAAATAAAATAAACAATAATAAGTTTATAAGCTTGTAAGCTTTGAAAAATATGGGTTATAAGCGTATTGACCATTTCGGAAAATAAATAGTAAAAGAGATAAAGCTAAAAAAGTATGAATTTATAATTTTCTGATAAATATAGAAATACACTTGCAATATTGCAAAATTGATAGTATAATTTGAAGAGTAATAGGGAAAGAAATATTTAAAAAGACTTAAATAATAAAAGTAACGACAAACAACATAGCAATCAACTAACTTAACCATATAAATTTTATGTAAATAAAAGACTGTATCACTTTCTGCTGCGTGAACAGTTTTTTATTTTTTTTGTGGTAAAATATTAAATGTGAGAATTTTTTTGCTTGAAATTAAAATAAAAAATATCTATAATATTATATGAAATTTAATTAGGAATAGAAATATTTATGAAATCAAGTAATATCAATATTCTTATAGGAATTAATTGATGAAGATTATATCAAATGAGAATAAAAACGGGGAGGGATAATTTTGATTTCAGAAGCAATTATTAAAAAATTTATAAAAAACAGCGAAAATGTGGAAAATGAAGAGGTAAGAAACAAATACGGGACTGTAGCAGGGATAGTTGGGATAGTATCAAACCTGCTTTTATTTATTTTAAAGTTCAGTATAGGGTTCTTGAGTGGAAGTATAGCAATTACAGCAGATGCATTCAACAACTTCACAGATATGGCATCTTCAGCTATAACTATGATAGGATTTAAACTGGCTAGTATGCCAGCGGACGAGGAGCATCCATTTGGGCATGGTAGACTTGAGTATTTATCAGCATTAGTGGTTGCATTTATGGTAATGTTTGTAGGTATAAAATTCGTACAGACATCATTTGAGAGAATAATGAACCCAGTAGCAGTACAGTTTAGCTTAATACCATTTATATTACTTTTATGTTCTATGGCGGTTAAATTCTGGCTTGGAAGATTTAATAAGCATGTAGGGGAAAAGATAGACTCATCTGCATTAAAAGCAGTTGCAGTTGATGCTATGGGTGATGTGTTTACATCAGGATGTGTTGTACTATCATATTTAATAGCTAAGTTTACAACATTCCCACTAGATGGATATGTAGGTATAGTTGTTTCATTAATAATATTATACGCAGGGTTCTCTTTAATAAAAGAAACTGTTAGCCCACTTTTAGGAGAAGCTCCAGATGCTGAGATGGTAGACGCAATAGTAAATGGGTTATTAGAGTACAATATAATATCAGGTGTGCATGATTTAATAATACATAACTACGGCGTTGGTAGATGTATAGCCTCTGTACACGCTGAGGTGCCTTGTAATATAGATATAATGGAAATCCACGAGGTAATAGACGACGCAGAAAAAGACTTATCTAAGAAATTAAACATACACCTTGTAATACACATGGATCCAATAGCAGTTGAGGATGAGGATTATATCCAGACTAGAACTGAGCTTGCTAGAATAATAGCTAGAAATGAAAAGATAGAATCTATGCACGATTTAAGAATAGTAGGTAAGGGAGATAAGAAAAATCTAGTATTCGATGTTGTTGTAGATGGAGATTTATCACACGGTGAAGAAGAAGATCTAAAAAATTGGGTAAATGGAGAAGTTCAGAAGCTTCACCCTGACTACAATTGTGTAATATTAGTAGATAAAAACTACGTAAAAAGACATTTTTAAACTATAAATAATAATACCCCCCTAGTTTTTACCAGGGGGGGTAATTTTTTTATTATTTTGAAGAGAAAATTGATTTTACTATAGTAAGTATTTCAGAAAGTAATTCGAAGTTTCCTTTAACACTTTCCTTTGTAACTATTATATCAGCAGCGACATCTGTAACAACCTCGCTTACATCTCTAACATTTTCTCCAACCTGTCCAAAATCATCTACAAGCTTAGGAAGCTTTGAGATTGATTTTGTAATATTTCCTGTGTTATCGTCAAGGACGATGTTTACCTTATCTAAAACAGAGTTTAGATTTTTAACAGTAGAAAGTAAATTTATTATTAGCTTTATTAAAAGTATAAGCGCTACACAGCCTATAATTGCTAATATAAATAAGATTGTATGTAAATCAATTGTGATAGTCATAATCTAATCTCCAATTCTAAGCTTTTGGTTCTTCTTCTTTTTCAAGAGCTTCAGCTGCTTCTTCAAGAGCCTCAACTACTTCTTCAGAATCAACACCACATTCTTCACACTCTTCACAAGCTTCATCTACAGCTTTTTTAGCGTCAAGGTATTCTTTTATCTTAGCTTTAGAATCGTTGAATTTTTCTTTCTGTGCGCCTATAACATCGCCAGCTTTAGCTTTTGCACCAGCTGCTTTATCAGAAACTGCATCTACAGCCTGTTTAGATGCGTTTTTTATGTCTTCTCTTGTTTCTTTACCTGATTTAGGTGCTAATAATATACCACCAACAGCACCTGCTGCTACACCGGCAGCAACACCTGCTGCAGCAGTTTTAGCTTTTTTAATTTTTTCTGCTTTGATTTTTGCCTGTCTTTTTGCCTGGATTTTTTTTGATAAACTCATTAAAAACATCCCCTTCCAAATGTATATTGAAAAATTTTTGATTTATACGTTATAAATAATATATACCCATTGTAGATAAAAGCAAACAAAAAATGTGAATTTTCAAAAAAAAAAAAACTATAAAAATAAGCTACAGCCATAAAATTGACTGTAGCAATATTTTTTAGAGTATATATTTTTCTATTTTCTATCTATATTTTCTTTGATTTCTTCAAGTATAGATCTATGTTTTAAAGATTTCATATTAGGGAAGGCTTTTATAACTCTTCTTCTTAATACGCCATGACCTTTAGTTTTTAATTCGTCTATTCTACTACTTAAAGACTTAATTTCAAATTCAAGATCGTTCATAACTTTGTGTTCTTCTTTTATAAAGTTACCTCTAAAGTCGCTTGATAATAGCTCTTCCATTTCAGCTGGAGAGTATTTAGACAATCCAAGCTCTTCAATCTGGTTTGCAAGACTAGCCTGTAAATGACCTTTGACAACTTCCAGATGTCTCTTTTTCTTTTCAAGTAAGTCTTCGTGAAGTGTATGAAGTTTTTCGAGTCTTTCGTTAAGATGAAGTATAGTACTAGCTGTAATAATTGTATCTACTATAAAATATGTTCCAAATAATATAGAAAGTACAAATGCGACATTTGTATTTATTTTAGCTACAAAATCATCTACAGCTGGATGCACGACAAGCATAACGAAAAGCGACATCACACCAAACATCAACGAGTTCTTTAAACAAACTCTACCATTTATATTGTATTTGTATGTTGAATAATCCCACCAAGACATATGGAAGATCTTTTCCAAAAAATAACTTGTAATATACTCTAGTGTACTTGTAACAATAATACTTGCGATAAATAGTACTGGTATATTATTTACAAATGGAGAGAGTATAGAAATAACCAATAATGCTCCGAATCCGTATATAGGGCAGAATGGTCCATTTAAAAACCCTCTATTGACCAATTTCTTTTGCCCAATAGAGCAGTAGGTACTCTCACACACCCAACCAAGGAAACTATATATAGTAAAATATAATACCTGGAGATATAAAATTTTCATGTAAAAAATCACCTCATTTAAATATTTAAAAGACAAGCAAAAAGCTTGCCCAAAAATACGCTACATACAAGTAAAATACTTGATTGTAGACGCATATATTTCAAAAATTTATTCACTTTCTATCCTATATAATATCGAAATAAATTCTTTAGTCAATTATAACCCTTCCATATGAAGAATGTTTGAGATTGAAGAGAATATAATATATTTTTTATAATATAAAAAACTTAAAAAATAGGAAATGTAACAAGTAGTAGAAGAAATAGGTCTAATTGTAACAATTAAATAGAATTAGTAGACAATTTGTAACAAATAGTTACAAACTATGTAACTATTTTACAGCATTTGAAAAAAATATTTTTTGAAAAATTTACAACTCAAGTAAACACTTGTTGTTACTTTTGGTATTGGCTTAGCCTTTGAAATAGCCAAAAAACAAGCAAATTATTATAAAAATTATAAAAAAACACAATACTCATTGTTGTTTGTTGTTTGTAAAATTTTCAAAAAAAGTCTTTACAAAGCTGTAACCTTTATATTATTATATATACAAGGTTGAAAAAGTTACAAAAAAGTAACAGAAAGATATATGAAAAGTAACAAATTGTAAAAAATGAAAATTAGTGAGATTAAATAAAAAAATAATACGGAGGATTATATGTTCAATTTAAAGAAAAAACTAAGCGTTATAGCATTGACATCGATAATGCTTTTATCGAGTACAGGATTTGTATTTGCAGATGAAGCAGTAAATGATATAGAAACAGTTCAGATAGAAGAAAATGTAGAAAGAACTTCTATAAATGTAGATGGATGGATACAGAGAGGAGACAGCTTCTACTACAATAATGAAAGTGGAAAAGCCATAACTGGATGGAAAGTTATAGATGGAAATAACTATTACTTCAATAAAGACGGAAAAATGGCTGATGGTTGGACTGAAATAAATAGAAAAACTTACTACTTCAACAAAGAAAAAGGAATGCACACAGGTATACAGACATTAGAAAATGGAAAAACTTACAACTTTGGTAAAAATGGTTTTGTTGGTGAAAGTATAGTTAGACAGAATGGTAAAATACTTTACTTCAACGAAAAAGGTAAACTTACTTCTACAGGAAAATCATACAAATCAAATGCCTCAGCGTATTCTGGACATTCAACAACATCAACTGGACAGAAACCAAAATGGGGAACAATAGCTGTAGATCCAAAAGTAATACCATACGGAACAAAAGTATATATACCATACTTCAACAAAACATTTATAGCTAATGACTGTGGTGGAGCAATAAAAGGAACTAAAATAGATATATTCATGAATTCAAGAAAAGAATGTTACAAATTTGGAAGAAGAAACATAGAAATAATCGTATTAAACGACATAAAATAAGACAAACAATTTCTTCAAACTCAATAAATAATACTCAGTAAAAGAGGGCTGTTGCATATATTGCAGCAGCCCTCTTTTATTGTTGTAATCTGCTATGAATTTAGTATCTTCTAAAGAGTGTGGTAATCAAAATTTGCTAATCTTTTGTTACTATGCGAAGCATATGAGATATAGAAAAACTCTTCTCCAGGCTTCGACGCGTGAGCGGAAAATAGCTTTGTTTCTAATAAAATACGCGTCTGCAGATTGTCGAAAGAGCTTTGTCTATATAACTCATATGCTACATACTATCAATACCCTTATCAAATTTTGAAATTATACATCTCTAAGAAGATACTAAATTCATAGCAGATTGAAAAATAAAAGAGATCTGCTTATCAAAATATAGCAACAGTTTGAAAAGTGGATACCAATAGAATTTGTGAGTTACAAAAATATCTGCAGTTAGCAATTTTACCTACTTTTTAAATTATAAAAATATATGGGTTGTTAGCAATAATTTTGCAACAAAGCCTTTTTTATTATATAAGCGATTATAGATTTACTAACTTATAAAGAATGTAATAAGAAAAATTAGCCGAGTAATGTGATAGTATATGGAATAATAGTATATAGACAAAACTCTCTCGACAATCTGCAGATGTTGATGGGGTCCCAATTTGTTGAACTTTGTGAGATAGTAAAAAAACTATCTC